>NZ_JBEYTW010000019.1:0-122294 GCF_040643275.1 Spirillospora sp. NPDC047418 | reverse complement strand
GCGCGGGCCGCGCCCTGCGGGGGCGCGCGGGCGGCAGACGATCACCCTGACCCCAGCACGGCGGCGCCCCGAAGACGCCAAGGCGACCACCCCCGACGGCCGCTCTCCCAACCGCACGACGCAAGCGCGCAACACCTGCAGGCGGTTGACAGCCAACTGCTCCTCGTCCGTCACGTGGCTGCGCAAGCACGCCACGCGCTCATCGGCGGTCGAGTGCGGGCGGCTAATCGAACCAACGAGGCAATCACGTCGGTGGTCCACCACCGACGATCAGCGCCGGGATGGTGGCCCCGCTCAACCGGCCCCGCCACTCGCCGAACCACGGACGAATGCGGACGTCCACCCCACAGCGGCCGCCCTCCAGGGCCGAACCGACCACACCGCCACCCCAGCGAAAACGCCGGTTCCGATGAGGCGAGAGCCCTGACCGATGAATAAACCGGGTCGCGCAGGTCCACATGAAGACCACACGCCCCAGGCCGCCCGCCCGGCCGCCGCCCACCGCGAGGAGGACCCAAGGTGCCCACCCGAACCGCAAGGCCCTCCACCCGCCACCGCCGTCCCCCCGAGCCTCTCTCGGCCGCCACCTCTCTCAAAGCCCCGCGCACCCTGAAGCCGCACGCAGCCGCTGACGCCCTCACGCTCCCGACCAGCCACGCCCCATCGCCGCTGGCGGCCGCCAAGACGACGGCGAAAAGCACTCATGAGCGGGCGCTCAACGCGGTCACCCACAGCGCGTACACACGACCGGCCCCACAGCTCGGCCCAACAAGCCGCACACGCGGGCCGGACGCGCGGGGCGGCCCGGCAGGACCGACACGCCGAGCGAACACGCGCGCCGGACACGCGGAGCGGCCCCGCTGGACGGACGCACAGAGCGGACGCACGGGACGCACACGCAGGGCGGTCCGACAGGACCGACGCACGGGACGGACACGCAGGACGGCCCGGCAGGACCGACAGGCCGAACGAACACGCTGGCCGGACACGCTGGACCGAAGACGCAGGACGGACGCACAGAACGTACGCGCGGGACGCATACGCGGGACGGTGCGGCAGGACCGACGCACGGGACGGACACGTGGAGCGGCCCGGCAGGACCGACACGCGGAGCGAACATGCGGGCCGGACACGCGGGACGGCCCGGCAGGACCGACACGCGGAGCGGATGCGTGGGACGGACGTGTGGGGCGGGCCGGCAGGACGGACGTGCGGGGGCGGGCGCGTGGGGCGGGTGCTCGTGGGGAGAGCCTCGTGGGAAGTGCTCTTGGGTGTTGGTGTGGTGGGTGTGAGTGGCGGGTCCCTTCGTTTGGTGTCACGCGTTAGGAGTGGGGGTGTCTTGTGAGGGCGTTGCAGGGGACTGTTCAGAGTGCGGTCGATGCGTTGATGGCTTCTGGGGGCGAGGTCGGTCTGCAGGTCGCGGTCCTGGAGCGGGGGCGGCTGGTTGCGGACGTCGTCGCCGGTGCGGCTGACCGTTCATGCGGGCGGGCGGTTGCGCCCGGCACGCTCTTCTACGCGGCGTCCACTGCCAAGGGGGTCGCGTCGGTCGTGGCTCATGTGCTCGTGGAGCGCGGGGAGCTCGCGTATGACATGCGGGTGGCCGACGTGTGGCCGGAGTTCGGCGTCCACGGGAAAGGCGGGGTCACGCTCCGCCACGTCCTGATGCACACCGCGGGTGTTCCCGCTCCGCCGTACGACACCACGGTCGAGGATCTGTGCGACTGGGAGCACATGTGCGCGGTGCTCGCCGAGTCCAGGCCCTGGTGGGAGCCGGGCACCCGTTTCGGCTACCACGCGCAGACGTTCGGCTTCCTGCTCGGCGAGACCGTGCGACGCGCGACCGGGCGTCGACTGGCGTGGTGGCTCCGCGAGGCCGTCACCCGTCCGCTCGGCGTCGAGGACGAAGTCCACTTCGGCGTGCCCGCAGCCTTGCTGGACCGGGTTGCGCGTCAGGAAGCGCCGGTCGAACCGCCGGGTGCACCGGAGCCGGGATCACCGCCGCACAAGGCGGTTCCGCCGGGTATCCGGCCTGATGCCCGCATTGCCAACCGGCCCGATGTCCTGCGCTCGGACATTCCCTCGGCCGGCACGATGACCGCGCGCGGGGTGGCCCGCGTCTACGCCGCGCTGCTGGGCCACGTCGACGGGGTCGAACTGGTCTCGCCCGCCCGCCTCGCCGACATGGCCGCGGTGCACTACGAGGGCATGGACGAGGTCATGGGCATGGCCGCGACGTGGGCCTTCGGCTTCAGCACCTTCCGCCCCGGCGGCGTCCTCACCCGGTCTGGATCGAGTTTCGGCATGGTCGGCGCGAACGGCTCGGCCGCCTACGCCGACATCGATTCCGGCGTCGCCGTCGCGGTGATGCGCAACCGGTTCAACCCCGACATGGCGGCGGCCTCGCGTGTCGACCGCGTCGTCGGTGACTCCTTGCCCGCACACGAGAGATCGGAATGATCATGATGGAACCCGTGTCCCGCCTCGACGAGCGTTTCAGTGATCCCGCTGCCCGGGCGGTGCCCTGGACGGCGACCCTGGAGGCCCTGGAATCCGCGCAACTGTCCTGGATCACGACCGTCCGCTCGGACGGGCGCCCCCATGTGACGCCTCTCGTGGCCGTGTGGCTCGATGAGGCGCTCCACTTCTCGACGGGCCCCGGTGAGCAGAAGGCACTGAACCTCGACGGCAACCCGCGGGTGGCTCTGACCACCGGGTGCAACCGCTGGGACGAAGGGCTCGATGTGGTCGTCGAGGGCGTCGCCGAGCGTGTCACCGAGCACGCCATCCTTGAACGGCTCGCCGCCGCGTGGGCGGGCAAGTGGGACGGCCAGTGGCAGTACCAGGTGACCGACGACGGCTTCTCCCACGCCGACGGGGGTACCGCGTTCGTCTTCGCGGTGCGTCCGGCCAAGATCCTCGCCTTCGCTAAGGGCGCCTGCTTCTCCCAGACCAGCTACACGCCCGCCGAGTAACTCCGCCGTCCACGGCCACACCCCCACCCCGGCATCCGACAGCCCCCCGTGAGCCGACGCGGCCGCACGCCTCGTGAGCCGACCCGGGCCGCACGCCCCGTGAGCCGCGTGACCCCCGTGGGCCACGTGAGCCCATAGCCCCGTGAGCCCGTGAGCCCGTGAGCCTGTGGGGTGCGTGGGCCACGTGGGCCACGTGGGCCGACCTGGGGCCGTGGGCCGCTTGGGCCGCGTGGGTCTGGTCGGGTACGGCTGGGGGCCTTGGCTGGGGTCGGGGTGGTGGTTGTGGGGGTGTTAGTTGGGGGTTGCGAGGGTCAGGGGGAGGATCGTGTTGGCGCCTGCTTCCTTGAGGAGGTGGGTGGCCACGGTCATGGTCCAGCCGGTCTCTGTGCGGTCGTCCACCAGGAGGATGGGGCCCGGGTCGGTGTGGAGGGCCGTGGCCAGGTCTTCCGGGACGGCCAGGGCGTGCCAGACGGAGCGGAGGCGTTGGGCGCTGTTGTGCCGGCGGGGGGCGGGGTCGCCGAGCGGGGTCAGTTCGCCCAGGTAGGTCAGGCGGCCGATCTGGGCGATGCTCCGGCCGAAGGTCGTCACCAGGCGGGGGCGGGAGCGGGAGCCGATCGTCACCACCGCCGTGGGGCGGGCCGGCCAGTCCCAGGCGGCCAGGACCTTGACGACCGCGTCCACGAGGTCGGCGGGGACGTCGGTGTCGGGGGCGGCGAACAGTTCGCGGAGGCGGTTGCCCCAGCCGATGTCGGTGAGGCGGCCGAGGGCGCGGCCGGTCTCGGCCTGGAGGCCGGGTTTGATGCGGCCGGAGACGCCGAGGTCGTCCTTGACGCCGGTGGGCCACATGCGGCGGGGGGCGAGGTCCACGCCGGGACGGTGCAGGCGGTCGCGGGCCTGGGCGGTGCTCTGCGGGGTGACCTCGGCGGGCCAGTGGCGGCCCGTGCAGTTGTCGCAGCGGCCGCAGGGGGCGGCGGCCGGATCGTCCAGCTGGCGGCGCAGGTACTCCTCCCGGCAGGACGGGGTCGAGATGTAGTCGAGCATCGCCTGCTGCTCGCGGCGGCGTTCGGCGGTGACCCGCTCGTAGCGTTCGCGGTCGTAGGCCCAGGGTTCGCCGGTGGACGTCCAGCCGCCCTTGACCCGGCGGGCCGCGCCGTCCACGTCGAGGACCTTGAGCATCATGTCGAGGCGGGACCGGGTCAGGTCGACCATCGGTTCGAGGGCGCTGGTGGACAGCGGGCGGTCGGCCGCGTCGAGGACCTCCAGGGTGGCGCGGACCGTGGGCTCCGGCGGGAAGGCCAGGCTGGCGAAGTAGGCCCAGATGTCGCGGTCTTCGCGCCCCGGGAGCAGGATGACCTCGGCGCGGTCGACGCCGCGCCCGGCGCGTCCGATCTGCTGGTAGTAGGCCACCGGCGACTGCGGGGCGCCGACGTGGACGATGAACCCGAGGTCGGGTTTGTCGAAGCCCATGCCGAGGGCGCTGGTGGCGACGAGGGCCTTGAGCTTGTTGTCGTGGAGGTCCTGCTCGGCGCGGAGGCGTTCGGCCTGCTCGGTCTGGCCGGAGTAGGCGGCGACCTCGTGGCCGCGGTCGCGCAGGTGGCCGGTGATCTCGTGGGCGGCGGCGACGGTGAGCGTGTAGATGATGCCGGAGCCCGGCAGGTCGGCGAGGTGCTCGGCCAGCCAGGCGATGCGCTGCTCGGCGCTGGGGAGCGTGACGACGGCGAGGTGCAGGGACTCGCGTTCCAGCGGGCCGCGCAGGACGAGGGCGTCGTCGCCGGCGAGCTGCTCGGCGACGTCCTGGGTGACGCGGGCGTTGGCGGTCGCGGTGGTGGCGAGCACCGGGATGCCGGGCGGCAGGTCGGCGAGCAGGGTGCGCAGCCGCCGGTAGTCGGGGCGGAAGTCGTGGCCCCAGTCGGAGATGCAGTGCGCCTCGTCGACGACGACCAGCCCGGCGCCGGCGGCGAGCTTGGGCAGGACGAGGTCGCGGAAGTCGGGGTTGTTGAGCCGCTCGGGGCTGACCAGCAGGACGTCCACCGCGCCCCGCTCGACCTCGGCGAAGATCTGGTCCCAGTCGTCGGTGTTGGACGAGTTGATCGTGCGGGCGTGGATGCCGGCCCGGTCGGCGGCCGCGATCTGGTTGCGCATCAGCGCCAGCAGCGGCGAGACGATCACGGTCGGGCCGGCGCCGCGCTCGCGCAGCAGCCGGGTCGCCACGAAGTAGACGGCCGACTTGCCCCAGCCGGTGCGCTGCACGACCAGGGCCCGGCGCCGCTCGACGACGAGCGCGCTGATCGCCGTCCACTGGTCGTCGCGGAGCCGCGCGTGGTCGCCGGCGAGGGCGCGCAGGCACCGCTCGGCATCGTCCCGTAGCCCGTCTGGAGTGCTCATACGTCCTTGGTACCAGCGCCGCGGAAGCCCCCGCACCAGAATCGCGTTCTGTGGATAAGCCGGTGAGGAGCCGCGGCGTTGGAGCACGCCGGCCATGGGTAGCCTGCCAAGCAAGATCGGCGAACCGGCCGGGACGGCGGACAGGGCGACACGGGCGGACAAGGCGGGAAGGGGCACGGGCGGGGGAATGCGCGCGGCCGAACGCTTGCGGCGGACCTGGCAGGTCCTGATGGACGGGTCTCCCCCGGAACCGCCCGAAGAGGAGCCCGGTGAGACCGTCGACCCCCGGGCGGTCGATCTCGTGCTGCGCGTGGGCGAACTCCTGCTGGCCAGCGGCGAGACCACGGAACGCGTCAACGAGGCGATGCTCAGCCTGGCCCTGGCCTATGAGCTCCCCCGCTGCGAGGTACAGGTCACGCTGACCAGTCTTCTGGTCTCGGCCCATCCGGGGAAGGGGGCGCCGCCCATGACGGGGACGCGCGCCATCCGGCGCCGCACCCCCGCCTACTGGCGGCTCACCGCGCTGCACCAGCTCGTCCAGGACGCCTCGATCGGCATGCTGGAGCTGGACGAGGCGCACAAGCGGCTCAGGGAGATCAAGACGGGCCGCGCCCCGTACCCGGCCTGGCTCATGGTCGTGTCGCTGGGGCTCATCGCCGCGTCCGGCAGTGTCCTGTCCGGTGGCGGTCCGCTCGTGGCGACCACCGCGTTCATCGCCACGCTGCTCGGCGACCGCACCGCCGCCGCGCTCGCGCGGCGCGGCATCGCGGAGTTCTTCCAGCTGACGGTCGCCGCCGCGATCGGCGCGGGCGCCGCGGCGCTGGTGGTGGCCCTGGGCAACCCGGGGCACGCCGCCACGATCGTCACCGGTGCGATCCTGGCGCTGCTGCCGGGACGCCCGCTGGTCGCCAGCATCCAGGACGGCATCACCGGCGACCTGGTCAGCGCCGGGGCCCGGGTGCTGGAGGTCTTCTTCATGATCGCCGCGATCGTCGCCGGGCTCGGCGCGGTCGTCTACCTCGCGGTCAACATGGGCGTGCCGATCGACGTCAAGCATCTGCCCACCCCGGCGGCGGAGCTGCGGCCGGTCGCGGTCATCGCGGCCGCCGCCATCTCGGTGACGTTCGCGATCTCCCTCGCCGCGCCGAAGGACGTCCTGCTCGCCTCGGCCGTCGGCGGCGGGATGATCTGGGTGCTGTACGTCCTCGTGCGGGGGTGGAACGTCCCGCCCGTGCTGGCGGCGGCGATGGCGGCGACCGCGGTCGGTGTCGCGGCCAACTGGCTGGCCCGCCGGCACAACCAGCCGGTGATGCCGTTCCTGGTCCCCGCCATCGGTCCCCTCCTGCCGGGGACGGCGCTCTACCGCGGCATGGTCGAGCTCAACACCGGCTCGCCGAACACGGGCGTGCTGAGCCTCATCGGGGCCGTGTCGGTGGCGCTGGCGCTGGGCGCCGGAGTGAACCTCGGCGGCGAGTTCGTCCGCGCCTTCCAGCACGTCGGCCTCGGCGGGTCCGGGCGGTGGGCCCGCCCGGCGGCCCGCCGCACCCGGGGCTTCTGACCTCCCCGGCGCCCACTGTCCAGGGCGTCACCTGCGCTTTCTCGCCCTTCCGCATTTTGTCGGTGCCGGAGGTTAGTTTCGCCGCATGTACCGACAGGGAGACATCCTGATCCTGCCCGTGCCCGAGGAGGCGGTCCCGCGGGCCGTCCGCGACCTGCGGCCGGCCCCGCGCGACGGGCGGGGCCGCATGGTGCTGGCGCTCGGGGAGGCGACCGGGCACGCGCACGCGCTGTCCGCGCCCGGCTCGCTGCTGCGCGTCCCCGACCCGCTCGCCCCCGACCATCTGCACCTGCCGTCCGGCGGGCGGCTGGTCCACGAGGAGCACGCGGCGATCACCTTGCCCAAGGGGTGGTACCGGGTGATCCGCCAGCGCGAGTACGTGCCCGGCTCCGTCCGCGTCGTGGCCGACTAGGGGGACGGGATGCCCACCGGAACGGTACGCGAGAGCCACTACGTGGTCGGTGACTGGCAGTCGGCGGCGTTCGCCACCGGCCCCGCCGGCCGGGCCCGGGCCGAGGCGGGCGTGGCCGCGGCCTACGCGTCCGCGGGCCTGGACGCCCCCGAACGCTACATCTGGGTTCCCTCCCCCGCGCGCGGCGCCGTCGCGGCCGCCGTCCTGGCGGGGCACGGCGACGCGCTGGAGAAGGCGGGGCTGGGCGACCTACTCGCCCGGGCCCGCGCCGACCTGGGCGACGGAGCCGCGGGCGGGAGCGTCCTGGCGGACGTGCGGACCCGCCCCTGGGAGGCGCAACGGGCGGCGGCCTGCTCCGAACAGGGGCCTGAGCAGTGGCCGCGCACCTGGGCCGACACCGGCGGCCTGCTCTGGAACCAGGTCCAGTCGCTGGTGACGAGGGTCCGCGCCGCCGTCGGGGAGCAGGCCCATGCCCGCTCCGGCGCGGCCGGGAACCTCTCCCCCGCCCCGGACGAGGAGCACGCCGCGTCCCTCCTGCGCGCCGCCACGCTGGACGCGGTCCTGGGCCAGCACGACGCGCCGTGGCTGGCGCTGTTCGAGTCGCTCGGACGGCTGGACGGCCCGCTCGCCGGGCTCGCCGAGGCCGCCCGTTCGGCGGGCTGGTGGTGGCCCTACGAGCGGCTGGTGATCCTGTCGGAACGTCCCGGCGAGCTGCACCGGGACGAGCCCGGACGGCTGCACCGGGGCGACGGCCCCGCCCTGGCGTATCCGGACGGGTTCGCGCTGCACGCCTGGCGCGGCATGCCGATCCCGCCCGACTTCGTCTCCTCCCTGACCGACCTGACGGCCGCGCGCATCTCGTCGGAGTCGAACGCCGAACTGCGCCGGGTCATGCTGGAGATCTTCGGATACGACCGCTACCTGGCCGAGACGGATGCGCGTCCCCTGCACCGCGACGAGACGGGCGTCCTGTGGTCGATCGACCTCCCCGGCGACGAACCCGTGGTCATGGTGGAGGTGGTCAACTCCACGCCCGAACCCGACGGGACGCGCCGCACCTACTACCTGCGGGTCCCGCCCGGCACCCGCACCGCGCGCGCGGGCGTCGCCTGGACGTTCGGTGTGGACGAGGCCGACTACGACCCCGAGAAGCAGACCTGAGCCCGCGAGCGCCCCTTGGTCGCACTTCCCCAGTCACCAAGGGGCGCCCGCCGTCACCCGGGCGCCGTCACCCGGGCGCCGGGGCCTGCGCCCAGGTGACCTTGCCGTCGGCGGTGGCCCGCCAGCCCCACGCGTTCGACAGGGCGCCGACGAGCAGGAGTCCCCGGCCGCCCTCCGCCTGCGAGTCGACGATGGGCGCGGACGGCCCCTCCGGATTGTCGTCCCACACCTCCACCATCGCGGTCTTGTCGTCGGGCAGGTAGAGGACGAGCGTGACCGCGTTCGCGTGGCGGATCGCGTTCGTGACCAGTTCGCTCGTGATGAGTTCGAGGTCGCCGTGGACGTCCTGGCGGTGCCAGTCCTCCAGCGCCGCGCGCACCGTGTCGCGCGCGGCGCGCACCGCGCCCTCGACCGGTTCCAGCGCGAGGACGAAATGGGGTCGATGTCGATGTTCCACGCAACCGCCTAAGCTCGCCGGCCAACGCAAGCATGCGCCCTCGGCGCCCGCCCCGCACGGCCTCCGCGCCCGTTCCCGGGGTCCGGCTCCTGCCGTGCCCCGCCCGGTCCTCTCGCCACCTGCCGGATCACGAAACCCCGCCGGAGTGACCACCCTCGGTCAATCCCCGATCCGGCCGCGCCGGGGGCGTCAACGGCCGGCGGTCGTCGGCCCGGTGCGGGCTCGGGCGAGGGCGCGGAGGGTCGGGATCCGTTCCAGGATGCCGTCGGTGAAGGTCTCGTAGAGGCCCAAGGGCTCCAGGTGGACGTAGCCGATGTGGCAGTCGCAGGCGTCCAGCGGGCAGGGGCGCGGGGCCAGGGCGTCGCGGAACGTGCCGTCGTAGAGGTTGCCCAGGACGGACGGGACGAAGTGGCAGCGGCGGACCGTCCCGTCGCCGTCCACCGACACCACCGTCTCGCCGGTCCGGCACGGGAGCCCGCGGCTGGCGTGCGGGCGGCGGCTGAGCGGGAACAGCGGGTCGATCTCGGTCCAGGAGGCGGCCTCGGCGTCGTCGTAGACGCGTCCTTCGGCGGCGTTGACCCATAGGTACGTGCCGTCGGGCAGGTCGGCGCGCAGGCGGCGGGCGGCGTCGAGGTGGTCGGGCTGCCCGACGATCCCGACGCTGAACCGGACGCCGCGGTCGGCCAGGTCGCGGCATTTGCCGAGGAAGCGTTCGTAGGGGACCTGGCCGGGATGGTAGGTCGCCCACAGCGCGAGCCGGGTGAGGTCGGCGCCGGCCGTCCAGGAGACTCGGTGGCTGAGGTTGGTCTGGATGGCGACGCGTTCGACGTGCGGCAGGTGGCTCAGCGTCGTCAGGGCCTCCCGGTACCAGGAGCGGACCAGGCCCTCGCCCCACGGTGTGAACAGGACGGAGACCGGGTGGCCGCAGGCGGCGACCCACGTGGTGAAGCGTTCGAGTGCGGCGCGGTCGGCCCGTAGCTGGGTCGGTGTGTCGCGTCGCTTGGCGAACGGGCAGTAGGGGCAGTCGTAGTCGCAGCTCGCCAGCGGACCCCGGTAGAGGATCGTGAGGTGGTCCATCAGCGCGCCTCGTATGCGTCCATGAGGGTCTGGACGCGGGCCGAGAAGAGCGCGGGGCCGATGGCGTCGGAGTAGGCGAGCCCCTCCGGCGTCAGCCGCAGTGCGGTGTCGGACGTCTCCAGCCAGCCGCGGTCGCCGAACGGTGCGAGAGCGGCGGCGAAGTCGGTCAGCAGGTCGGTGCCGAAGCGCGCGCGGTACGCGGCCCGGTCGACGCCGGTCGCCTGGAGAAGTGATTGGACCAGGTGGCGGCGGCGTTGCTCGGCATCGTCGAGGGTGAACCCCACGCGGGCGGTCGTGAAGTCGGTTTCGCTCACATAAGAGTCGATGATGGAGCGCACCTGGCTCGCGCCGACCGCGTACTCGAACGAGTAGTGCAGCGAGGACGTGTAGGAACGCGCCCCGCAGCCCAGGCCGACCATGCCGTCGGTCTGGCAGCAGTACTCGGTGTCGTTGGCGGCATCACCGGGGCGGCGGAACATCCGCATCGACACCTGCTCGTAGCCCTCGGCCAGGAGGTGGTCACGGCCGACGCTGTAGAGGGTGAGGCGCTGGTCGTCCCAGTCGTGGGCGCGGCGTCCCAGGCCGGTCAGCGGGCGGACGTACAGCGGGTACAGGTAGATCTCCTCCGGGCGCCACGCGAGAGCGGCGTCCAGGGAGTGCATCCAGGTCACGGGTGTCTGGCCGTCGATGCCGTAGATGAGGTCGATATTGAGGGTCGGGAAGCCCACGGCCCGGATGCGGTCCAGCGCGGCCTCCACTTCGGCGCGTTTCTGGGGCCGGACCGCCGCGCGGGCCTCGTCGTCCAGGAAGCTCTGCACGCCGATGGAGATCCGGGTGGTTCCGCGTTCGGCGAGGACGGTCAGCCGGTCGGTGGTGGCGGTGGCCGGTGACGTCTCCACGCCCAGCGGGATCGAGCCGAAGCCCTGGAAGCGTCCTGCGATGTCGCAGAGGCGTTCCAGTTCGGGCGCGGTGAGGTAGGTCGGTGTTCCGCCGCCGAACGCCGCCGTGGCGAAGACGGGAGCGTCCAGGGCGTCGAGTACGGCGGTCGCCTGCCGGTCGAGTGCGTCCAGGTAGGCGCCGGTCAGTTCTTCGGGCGCGCCGGTGCGGGTGAAGAGGTTGCAGAAGCCGCAGCGCATCTCGCAGAAGGGGATGTGGAGGTAGAGGAAGAGCGCGTCGAGCGACTCCCCCGCCCACACGTCCCGCAGCGGGGGCGAAGGGTGCAGCGGACGGTAGGCGGTCTTGTGCGGGTACGCGTACACGTATCCCTGGTAAGGCTTCACGGCAGAACGAACTCCCCGTACGGAACGGTCCAGACGACCTCGTGGCCGATGCGGTGCCCGGTGTGGCCGTCTTCGCCGTAGGCCGTCCCGTGGTCGGAACAGACGATGACGAAGCACGGACGGCGCATCAGTGCGAACAGGCGGCCGATGTGGGCATCGACGTGGCGGAGGGCGGCGGCGTGGCTGGCGCGCGTGTCCCCGTCCGCCCGGGTGGCATCGGGCAGGTAGAACCAGTTGGGCTGGTGCAGGGACGCGACGTTCACCAGCAGGAACAGCCGCCGGTCGGACGGCAGCCGCCCCATGATCTGGGCGACGCGGCCGATCTGGTTGGGCAGGGCCTCGGGGTCGGTGACGCCGAAGCCGCGTTCCCAGTGGCTCTCGGCGAACAGCGACGGCAGCGCCGACCCGAGCGGCGTCAGCTTGTTGAAGAACCCCACGCCGCCCACGCAGGCCGTGTGGTAGCCGGCGGCGGCGAGCCCGGACGGCAGGTCGGCGGCGTCGAACGTCCATGTACCGGACGCGGTCGTCTCGCTTCCCGGGAACGCCCCCGCGAACAGGCGGGGGTGCGGCCCGGGGGACGCGGGCGTCGGCATGAACCCGGCCAGCATCGCGGCGTGCGCGGCGTAGGTGAAGCTGCCCGGCGTGTGCCGCCGCTCCCAGGCGCCTCCCGGCAGCAGCCCGGTCAGCGTGGGCGTCTCGCCGGACGCGGCCAGTTCGGCGGCCACGTCGTAGCGCAGCGTGTCGAGCGTCACCAGCAGCAGATCGTGGCTGCCGATGACGGCGTTCATATCGTGCATGGGAGCAGCCCGACCTGCGCGGCATAGGTGTCGAGCCCCTCGGCGGGACCACCGGGCAGACCGGTGAGCCTGGGAAGCAGGTCACCGAACGCGTTGACCTCGCACACCGCGAACCGTTTCAGCCCCGCCCCGACGAGCAGGTCGACGCCGACCATCGGACTGCCCGGGAAACAGGCTGCGGCCCGCGCGCACACGTCGAGTGCCCGCCGCCATCCGTCCTCGCCGACCGCGCGCCGCACGGCCCCCAGGTCTCCCCTGGCTCCGCCGAGATGCAGGTTGGTCATCGGTGTGCGGCTCGTCCGGACGACCGCGTGCGTGGGATCACCGCCGATGACGACGACCCGAAGGTCGAACACGCGGCCGTCCAGTGCGGCCTTGGGCAGCCACCGCTCCACGTGGAGGCCGTCCGGTGCGAGCAGGCCGATCAGCGCCGCGACCTCCTCCTCGGTCTCGTAGGAGCGCACGCGCAGCGAGTTGAACAACTGCCCGCCCACCATGGACGCCGAGGTCACGGCACGGACCCGGCCGCCCGGCGCGGTCTGCAGCGCGACGACCCCGGACGCGGACGAGCCGTGCGCCGGCTTGACGAACACCCGGCGCTCCCCCGACTCCTCCATCCGGGACCGGAGCGCCGCGTACCCGTCGATTCCCGGCAGCGCGGCCGGAACGGGCACCCCCGCGGCCTGGAGGCGCGCATGGGCGGGCCGCTTGTCGAACATGACCGCGATCTCCTCGACGTCGCCGAGGACCCGCGCCCCGGCCGCCGACGCCTCCGCGGACAGCCGCCGCAGCGCCGCCGTGAACGTCCGGTACCAGCGCGCGCCGCCGCCCACCCGGGCCGGGTCGCCCGGACCGCGCAGCAGCGCGTCGGCCTCGCGGTCCTCCCCCGGCGAGTCGATGCGCACGGCGTCGCCCGCGCGCACGTCCAGGGGCAGGCCGCGCAGGACGTCCGTCCACGGGACGAGGCGCGGCTCGGGCAGCCCGGCTGACAGGCACGCCGCCGCGAACAGCGCGGGACGCCGGTCACCCGGCGTCCCCACCACCACGAGGCTCATTCGGCGACCGCGATGTAGGAGCCGCTCATCTCGAAATCGAACTGGCGCCACTCGGGCTTCAGCCATTCGGGGCGGCCCTGCGGATCGTCCAGGTTCACCCGGACTCCCGGCAGCGCGTCCCGCACCCGCGCGCCCATCTCCTCGGTCAGGTAGTGGTGGTGCAGGTCGAGTTCGGCGAGGTGGCCGAGCGGACGGCCGGACAGCAGCGCCTCCGCGCCCGCGTCGGTGAGCGTGCCGAGCGCGAGGCTCAGCGACTCCAGCCGCGCGACGACGGGCGCGTCCGCCACGGCCTCGGCGATCCGGTCGTGGCGGGCGGCGTTCTCCAGGCCGAGCCGGCGCAGCGCGGGCAGCCGCTCGCCCGCGAGGATCGGCGCGAGGCCGTCGAGGAGGGCCGGCCCGTCCATCGGGGCGCCGCCCATCCACAGGTCGAGGTGGCGCAGCCCCGGCAGGTCGCTGTCGACCACCGACCGGACGATCTCGGGGGGCAGCATGGCCGCCTCGAACCGCAGCGTCCGCAGCCGCGCGCCGGCGGCGCCGGCCAGCGGCGCGAACCGCAGGCCCTCGGAGCCGCGGACCTCGAAGTGCGCCAGGTCCGGGAACGCCTCGAACAGCGGCGACACGTCGGTGTGCTTGATCCATGAGAGGTGCAGGTCCCAGTCGCGGATGTCGCCGAGGAACAGCGCCCGCAGCCGGGGCAGCCGGCCGGCGGCGGCCACCAGCCGCTCCACCGGGTCGAACTCGCGGCAGTCGAACCCCCAGAAGCCGATGACGAGGTGCGTGACCTGTGTCGTGTCGACCTCCCGGAGGAACCGGTCGAAGTTCTCGGGGACCTCGGCGCCCCACACGCCGTTGTCGTGGACGTGGTGGTAGATCCCCCAGGCGGCCTCCCCGGGGGCGGGGTGCGGGCCGCCCTCCGGGTCCCCGTCGAAGGCGTGGACGGGGAGCCCGGCGAACGTCGAGAGGCGCTCGTCGTTCATTCCGATACCGCGATGAAGCGCCAGTCGCCGTCCGGCTTCTCCTGGTCGCCCAGGTCGACCTCGACGCCGGGCAGCGCCGCCTTCACCCGCTCGACCATCGCGTCCGACAGGAAGTGGTGGTGCAGGTCCAGTTTGCGCAGGTGGGTGAGCGGCTGCCCGGCCAGCAGCGCCTCCGCGCCCTGGTCGGTGAGGACGCCCATGGCGAGGCTGAGCGACTCCAGGCGCGCCACGACGGGCGCGCCGGCGACGGCCGCGGCGACCTCGTCCTGGATCTCGCTGTCCTCCAGGCCGAGGTGGCGCAGCGCGGGCAGCCGCTCGCCGCTGAGCAGCGGCGCGAGGTCGGCGGCCGCGGCGTCGCCGCCGTAGTTGTCCTCGCCGAGCCACAGGTCGAGGTGCGTCAGGTTCGGCAGCTCGCTCGCGCCCACGGCCCGGACGACCGCGGCCGGCAGCCCGCCCGACTCGAACCGCAGCACCGTGAGGACGTCGCTCTTGACCGGGTCGAGGCTCAGGCCCTGCGATCCGCGCACCTCGAAGCGCTCCAGGCCGGGGAACGCGGCGAACAGCGGCGTGATGTCGGTGTGCTCGATCCAGGAGATCTCCGCCTCCTCGCCGGTGATGTCGCCGAGGAACAGCGCCCGCAGCTTCGGGAAGGACGCGGCGGCCTTGGTGAGCAGGTCGACGGGGTCGGCGGCGCCGCTGTCGTAGTCCGCCCCCCAGTAGCCGATGATCAGCGCGGTGACCTCGGTGGTGTCGACCGCCCGCAGGAACCGCGCGAAGACGTCGCCGAACTCCTCCTCGTCGAAGGACGTGCCGACGAACCAGGCGGCCTCGCCCGCCGCCGGCAGGTCCTGCGCGACCGCTGGATCGACGGCTTCCGTGCCGCCGTCCTCCGGCCGGGTGTCCTCGTTGAACGTCTGCACCGGCAGGCCGGCGTATTCCTCAAGGTGCTGGTAGATGCCCATGGGTCCCCTTTTGCGAGTTCGTCGGCACATGTCCTATCAGGACGGGCGGACAAACCGCGCCGGTTTCCGTCCGGACGGCACTCCCGCGCCTTGGCGCCGGCCGGACGGAGACCGGTACGTACGGGGACCGGTACGTCAGGAGGCGATCACGTCAGGAGGCGATCAGCACCGAGCCCTTGTACTTGTCCTCGACGAACTTCTTCACCTCGGGGCCCTGCAGCAGCTGGACGAGCTTCTTCACGCGCGCGTCGTCCTTGTTCTCCGGCAGGGTGACGATGCCGTTGGCGTACGGGTTGCCCTCGGCCTTCTCGGCGGCGAGCGCGTCCTTGTTCGGGGCGAGCCCGGCCTCGATGGCGTAGTTGCCGTTGATGACCGACAGGTCCACGTCCTCCAGCGACCGGGGCAGCTGCGCCGCCTTGACCGGCTTGAACTTCAGGTTCTTGGGGTTGCTCGCGATGTCGCGCGGGGTCGCGCTCGTCGGCGCGTCCGGCTTCAAAGTGAGCAGGCCGTTGGCCGCGAGCAGCTTCAGCGCGCGCCCCTCGTTGGCCGGGTCGTTCGGGACGGCGACCTGCGCGCCCCGCGGGACGTCCTGCAGGCTCTTCAGCTTCGCCGAGTACACGCCGAGCGGCTCCAGGTGGACGGGCGCGACGAACGTCAGCTTCGTCCCCGACTGCTTCTCGAACTCCTCCATGAACGGCACGTGCTGGAAGTAGTTCGCCGTGACCTGCTTCTCCTTCAGCGCGGTGTTCGGCTGCTGGTAGTCGTTGAACGTCACGATCTCGATCTCGAGCCCGGCCTCGGCGGCCAGATTGTCCTTGACGTAGGCGAGGATGTCGCCGTGCGGGACGGGGTTGACCGCGACCTTCAGCGGGGCGCCCGGATCGTCGGACGCCTCCGAGCTCCCGCACGCGGTGAGCCCCGCGAGGAGACCGACGGAGGCGAGCGCGACAGTGATCTTGCGAAGCACGACAAGTGCCTTTCTGTGGGTTACCGGTGGTTCAGGCGGCGGGCGACGAGGTCCCCCGCGGCCTGGATGAGCAGGACGACGACGACGAGCAGCGCGACGGTGGCGACCATGACCTTGGTCTCGAAGCGCTCGTAGCCGTAGACGACGGCGAGGTTGCCGAGCCCGCCGCCGCCGACCGTCCCCGCCATGGCCGTGTAGCCGATCAGCGCGATGACGGTGACGGTCAGCCCGGACACCAGGCCCGGCCGCGCCTCGCGCAGCATGACCTTGCCGACGATCTCCCGGCGGCTCGCGCCCATCGCGTCCGCCGCCGCGACCACGCCCGGGTCGACCTCGCGGAGCGCGATCTCGACGAGCCGCGCGTAGAACGGGATCGCGCCGATCGTCAGCGGGACGATCGCGGCGGCGTTGCCGATGCTGGTGCCGACGACGATCCGGGTGAACGGGATGATCGCCACCATCAGGATCAGGAACGGCAGCGACCGGCCGATGTCGACGACGACGCCGAGCGCCCGGTTCACCGGCGGCGCGGGCAGCAGCCCGCCGCGGTCGGTGACCACCAGCAGCACGCCGAGCGGCAGGCCGAGGACGACGGTGAACAGCGTGGCGACGCCGGTCATGTAGAGGGTGTCCACGGTGGCGGGCCACAGCAGCGGGGTGACCTCGTCCCAGGTCATCGCAGGTTCTCCAGGTTCTTGACGTCGACGGACAGGCCGGAGTCGCGGAGGAAGGCCAGTTGCGCGGCGTTCGTGCCGGGGTCGCCGGGCAGTTCGAGCTGGAGCCGCCCGACGCGCTCGCCGCCGACCGTCTCCACGGCCCCGCCGAGGATGTTCACATCGAGGGAGTACTTGCGGGCGAGCCCCGACACGAACGGCTCGTCGGTGGTGCCGCCGGTGAAGGTGACCTCGATGAGCGTCCACCCGTCGCGGGGCTCGGCCGCGGGCAGCGGGAACAGGTCCCGGGCCAGCTCCGAGCCCGGCCGGGCGAGCAGCCGGTTCACCGGCCCCGACTCGGTGAGCCGGCCGTCCCGCATGACCGCGGCGGAGTCGCAGATGCGCTTCACCACGTCCATCTCGTGGGTGATCAGCAGGATGGTGAGGCCGAGCCGCCGGTTGAGGTCGCGCAGCAGCTCCAGGATCGACGCGGTCGTCTCCGGGTCGAGCGCGGAGGTGGCCTCGTCCGACAGCAGCACCTTGGGGCGTCCGGCGAGGGCACGGGCGATGCCGACGCGCTGCTTCTGCCCGCCGGAGATCTGCGCCGGATACGCCTTCGCGTGCTCGTCGAGCCCGACCAGCTCCAGCAGCTCGGCGACGCGCCGCGCCCGCTCGGCCCGCGGGACGCCCATGACCTCCAGCGGGAACGCGACGTTCCCGGCGACCGTCCGGCTGCCGAGCAGGCCGAAATGCTGGTGGATCATGCCGATGCCCTGGCGGGCGCGGCGCAGGCCCGCGCCGCGCAGCGCGAGCAGGTCCTGCCCGCCGACCGCGACGCGGCCGGCGTCCGGACGCTCAAGGAGGTTGACGCAGCGCAGCAGGGTGCTCTTGCCGGCGCCGCTGCGCCCGAGGACACCGAAGACCTCGCCCTCGGCGACGGTCAGATCGACCCCGTCGACGGCGACGACCTCCCGGTCGCGGTCGCGGTAGCTTTTCCGAAGTTTCTCGATCTGGATCACAGGAAATCATCCATGCAGGCAGGGACGCCGGACGTGCGGCAATGGTCAGGACGAGCGGCAATGGTCAGGACGAGCGCCGAAGGCCGGGACGCGCGGCAATGGCCGGGACGCGCGGCGGCGGTCAGGACGACGCATGCCGCGCGGAGCGCGCGAACCTTCGGCGGCGGCGTTCAGGAAAGGCCGGGCGGGAAGGGCGCGTGGCTCAGCAGATGGTGTTCGAAAGGCATGTGCGACTCGGGGGTCTCGCGGACGGCTCGCTTCGGGGCGCGAGGCTCAGGCAGGGGCCCTCAACGGTCACACATTCGCCGGCAGCACGTACGCCGCACGGCCCGCGGCATCGGCGGGCAGTGCTCACGGCACAGGCGTACGGAGGACATGTCAGCAGTTAACCCGCTTCACACGCCTGGCGGCAACTCGACCGGGTGTGACGTCGATCGCGCCGCGTCGCGGCGGCCCCGCAGGCGGCGTTCACCCAGCGTGTCACCTTGATCGACGATCCGGTGAACGGTGTTCGGCAAAGCATGGAAGGGAGTACGTCAGATGGGTGAAACCAGACGAGCCGGACCTCTAGAGTGAGTGCCACGTGGGGGCCCTCTCGCCAGGGGGCCCTTTGTCCTGCCTGCATGATCCAGAGGTCCCGAACATGAACGACCACGAGGTGCACGAGGAGTGCATGCGGCTCCTCAGGGACGGCCTGCCCGTTCCCGCTCCCGCCGCCTTCGAGCAGGGACGGGACTTCCTTCCGCTCGGACTCGACATGGACGGCGACGTCGCCGTCGTCACGTTCCTCCATCAGTGGGGCGACGCGTCGGCGTTCGTCGAGGGCTGGACGTTCCACAAACGCGACGGGGAGTGGCGGGAGCTCGGCGGCGCCGGCGGGTTCGCGCCCGCCGAGCCGCTGTCGCGCCGCTCGTCCGGGGAGATGGGCCGGCACCTGCTGAAGTACGGGTCGGGCCGGACCGTCCGCAACTCCAACCGGCTGCTGCCGTGGGGCGCCAAGTGGGTGAACGAGGCGCGGCTGCGGGCCTCGGCGGAGGTGGCGCGGATCCGGGTCGGCGCCCGGATCCTGGACGTCCCCGAGCACGGGCACGTCGTCGTGGTCTGGGGCGCCCGCCGGGGGCCGGTCGTGGAGGCGCTCGCCGCCGACGGCTCGGTGCTGGACGCCATGGACCTCGACCGCCCGGCCGTCGGCGCGCGCTCGCAGAGCTGATATTTGACCGTTCGTTCTTGAACGGGTTACCGTGCTGCCATGGCACGGTCCAAGGAGTTCGACCCCGATCTCGCGCTGCGCCGCGCGCTCGACCTGTTCTGGGAGCGCGGCTACGAGGCGACCTCCATGGCCGATCTCGTGGCGCATCTCGGCATCGCCCGCGCCAGCGTCTACGCGACGTTCGGCGGTAAGCACGAGCTGTACCTGAAGGCGCTCGAACGCTATCTCGCCGACACCGACCCGAAGATCGCCGAGGCGCTGTCGCAGCCGGGGCCCGTCCTGCCCGCGGTGCGCACGCTGATCGAGCACTACGCCGCGGAGTCGGCCGCCGACCGGCCGCGGCGCGGCTGTCTGGTGGTCAACACCGCGGTCGAGCTGGCCGCGCGCGACGCCGAGGCCGCCCGGCTCGTCGAGGCGAGCTGGACCTTCCTGGAGGCGTCGCTGACGTCGGCGCTGACCCGCGCCCGGGCGCAGGGCGAACTGCCGCCGGACCGCGACCCGCGGTCCCTGGCGCGGCTGCTGCTCGTCCTGTTCCAGGGCATGCGCGTCCTCGGCCGTGCCCCCGCCGACGAGGGCCGCCTGCGGGACGCGACGCGCGAGGCGATCGCCCTGTTCGACTGACCCCTGCCACCGCCCGGCCGCCCGGCCGGGCTTCTTCTCGCCTTCATTCGAGACCGATCGATCTAGAATATGGGAGTCCA
Source organism: Spirillospora sp. NPDC047418 (assembly GCF_040643275.1). Classification (NCBI taxonomy): domain Bacteria; kingdom Bacillati; phylum Actinomycetota; class Actinomycetes; order Streptosporangiales; family Thermomonosporaceae; genus Spirillospora; species Spirillospora sp. NPDC047418. The sequence continues at coordinate 102,651 of NZ_JBEYTW010000019.1, read as the reverse complement.
GCCATGACCTTCAGCGGCAAGACCGTCCTCATCACCGGCGGCGCCGGCGGCATCGGCCGCGCGATCGCGCACGCCTTCGCCCGGGAGGGCGGCACGGTCGTCCTCGCCGGACGCGACGTGGCCGCGCTCGCCGACGCCGTCAAGGAGATCGGTACGGACACGGCCGAGCACGTGGTCGCCGACGTGGCCGACGCCGCGTCCGCCGCCCGCATGGTCGAGACGGTGACCGGGCGCCACGGCCGCCTGCACGCCGCGGTCAACAACGCCGGAATCCTCGGCCCGGTCGGGCCGGTCGCCGACCTCGACCCCGACTCGTGGGGCGGCGTCCTCGCGGTGAACCTGACCGGGGTCTTCCTGTCGATGAAGCACGAGATCGCCCATATGCGGACCCACGGCGGCGGGACGATCGTCAACGTCTCGTCCAACATCGGCGCGCACGGACGGCGTCCCGGCATGGCCGCGTACGCGGCGTCCAAGGCCGGGGTCAGCGTCCTGACGCGCACGGCGGCACTCGACCACATCGCCGACGGCGTCCGCATCAACGCCGTCAGCCCCGGGGCGAGCGACACCCCGATGTCGCTCCTGCCGGGCGAGAGCGAAGCCGGCCGCGCCGCCCGCATGCGCACGGCCAGCCCGGAAGGACGTGTGGCGGACACGTCCGAGGTCGCCTCGACCGTCCTGTGGCTCGCATCCGACGCGTCGACCCACGTGGTGGGTCACGACCTCGTCATCGACGGCGGCGCCACCGCGTGACAACGCTTTTCCCGGCGCGTCACCGGGCAGACTCACCCCATGGCCCTCGAACCCGGTTACGACTCCGACCCTGAGCCCTTCCGCCTCGCGGGCAGGGTCATCAGGAAGTATCTGATCGGGGCACGGAGCCTGCACGACCACATCGCCGCGAAACTGCTGAGGGCGGGCGCCTCCCGCGTCCTGGACATCGGCTCGGGGGAGGGCGCCCTCAGCGCCGCCCTCCCCCACCCGCCGCCCCTGCGGCTCGTGGGCCTGGACGTGTCCGCGGCCCTGCTGTGCGCGCACCCGGGCGCGCGGGTGCGGGCGGACGCGCTGCGCCTCCCGTTCCGGGACGGCGCGTTCGACGCGGCCGTGGCCGTGAACCTGCTCCAGCACCTGGACGCCCCCGAGCGAGCGCTGCGCGAGGCCCGCCGCGTCCTGGCCCCCGGCGGGCTGCTGCTGGCGTCCGCGAACTGCCGGGACGACAGCCCCGAACTGTCACCCGTCTGGCGCCCCGAACCCGGCCCGTTCGACGCCGAGGACGCCCCGGACCGCGTCTGCGATGTCTTCGGCGAGGTCGAGGTGGAACGCTGGGACGCCCCGCTGATCACGCTCCCCGACCGCGCCGCGATCCGCGACTACCTGATCGCCCGGCACGTCCCCCGCCCGGCGGCCGCCGAGGCCGCCGCTCGGCTCCGCACCCCGCTCCCCGTCACCAAGCGCGGCTCCCTGGTCGTCGCCCGCCGCTAGAACCAGCCGAGGTCGTGGGCGGTGCGGGCGGCGGCGTGGCGGTTGTCGGCGCCGAGCTTGGTGACGGCGGCGGACAGGTAGTTGCGGACGGTGCCCTCCGACAGGCCGAGGTCGCGGGCGATGCGGGAGACCGGGGCGCCGCCGGCGGCGGCGCGCAGGGCGTCCAGCTCGCGCGGGGTGAGCGGGCACTCCTCGGCGGCGAGCGCGTCGGCGGCGAGCTGCGGGTCGATGTAGCGGGCGCCGGCGGCGACCTGCCGGACGACCTCGGCGAGCCGCCGGCCGGGCGCGTCCTTGCCGAGGAAGCCGCGGACGCCGGCCGCCATGGCGCGGCGCAGGTTGCCGGGCCGCCCGTGCGCGGTGACGATCACCAGCCGGCAGCCGGGCAGGTCGCGGGCGAGCCGCTCGGCGGCGGCGAGCCCGTCCAGGCCGGGCATGTCGATGTCGAGGACGGCGACGTCGGGCTTGAGGGCGAGGGCGCGCTCGACGGCCTCGTCCCCGCGCCCCACGTCGGCGGCGACCTCGATGCCCTCCTCGGTCTCCAGCAGCAGGACCAGCGCCTCCCTGATCAGGAGGTGGTCGTCGGCCAGCAGCACGCGGATCATGCCTCACCCTTCGCTCGCGCCGGGACGGCGGCGGGGACGGCCGCGGTCACCCGGAACGCCCCGTCGCCGGCCGGTCCCGCGCTGAACTCGCCGCCGGCCGCGCCGATCCGCTCGGCGAGTCCGGCCAGGCCGCTGCCGGCCGCGCCGGTGCGGCGCCGGGCGCCGTCGTTGACGATCTCCATCCGGACGCCGTCGCGGCCGGCCTGGACGGTGATCTCGCACCAGGTGGCGCTGGAGTGCCGCAGGACGTTCGTGGCGGCCTCGCGGGCGACCCAGCCGAGCGGCTCGTGGACGTGCGCGGGCAGCGACGGCGACACCTCGGGACGCTCGCACCTGATCCCGGCGGCGCGCAGCACGGCGGACATCCCGTCCAGTTCGGTGCGCAGGGACGTCGTCCGGTAGCCGCGGACGACCTCGCGCACGTCTCGGACGGCGTCCCGCGCCATCGTCTGGATCTCGGTCAGCTCCTTGCGGACGCGCCCGTCGTCGCGCTCCACGAACCGTTCGGCGACCTCGGCGCGCAGCGCGACCGCCTGGAGGCTGTGGCCGAGGACGTCGTGCAGGTCACGGGCGAACCGGAGCCGCTCCTCCCCCACGGCCGACCGGGCCAGCTCGGCCCGCGCCTCCCGGAGCTCCTGGACGACGTGGAACAGCCAGACCGTGAGGTATCCGGAGAAGGCGGCGAGCGGCACCCCCGCGATCTCGTACAGGACGCCCAGGACGGGAAGCCCAAGCAGCAGCCCGTAGGCGGGGGTCAGGACGGCCGCTGCGGCCGTCACGGCGATCGCCTCCCGGACGGGCAGCACGACGGCGATCAGCCCGGCCGGCACGAGCAGCGCGTTCCCCCAGCCGGGGCCGGTGTCGAGCAGCGGCGGCAGCGCCCAGCAGATCAGCGCGATCGCGGCGAGCCCGAGCCGGTGGGCGGGCGCGGTGCGGCGCATCAAGTTCTGCCACAGCAGCCGCGCGTACAGGCCGAACGCGGCGCCGACGCCGGTGAGCGCGAGGAGCAGGTGCCCCGCCTCGCGCCGCTCGGCGATCTCGTACCAGAGCGCCGGCAGCAGGAGCCCGGACATGGTCAGCACCGTCATCCCCACGATGATCGCGGCGATGACGGTGGGACGCGGGATACCGGGCTGCACGCGCCCAGCGTATGCGGACGGCACGACGGTGGCTGCTCGGTGGCGGCTCGGTGGCGGGCGGGGGGCGCGGCCGGTCAGGCGGCGCGGAGCCGGACGGCGTCCCGGCCGGTGACCAGGCGGCCCTCGTCCAGGATCCCGACCCGGTCGGCGCGGCACGCCTCGCCGGGGTCGCGGGTGGTGACCACGACGCTGACGCCGCCGGCGGCCAGCATGCGCAGGACGGACCACACCTCGCGGGCGGCTCCGGCGTCGAGCCCGGCGGTGGGCTCGTCGAGGAACAGGACGTCCGACCGGCCGACCAGGGCGAGCGCGAGGTCGAGCCTGCGCCGCTGCCCGGGGAAGAGCTGCTCGAACGGGACATCGGCGATGTGGGTGAGGCGGGCCAGGCGCAGGGCCTCGTCCCGGGTGATCGGGTCGAGCGTCCAGCGCCGCCACGTGTCGATGACCTCGGTGACGGTCAGCCCCGGGAACAGGCCGCCGTCGCGCCACACGGCCCCGGCACGCGCGGAGTCGCGGTCGTCGTAGGGGTCCGCGCCCCGGAACCGGACGGTCCCGCTTGTGGGGCGGCGTAGGCCGGCGAGCATTTCCAGGAGAGTGGTCTTGCCTGAGCCGTACCGGCCCAGCAGCGCGTAGACCTCGCCCTCGGCCACGGTGAACGAGACGTTCCGCACGGCCTCGTTCAGGTCCAGGTCGCGTACCTCGATCACGGGTGCCTTCATGACATCCATGCTCGCCGCCGGTTGCGCGTACGTGCAGTCACAGGCGTCAGAAGGCCACCGTGAGGAGTTCAGGGGTGGGCCATGACAAATGTCATGGTTCGGCGATCGCCCATCCGGTCGGAGGGATGGTGGCGCCGTCGGCGGTGAAGGTCGCTTCACCGGCTACGCACGTCCAGTCGGCGGCGGGAAGGTCCACCGTGACCGGCTCATCGTCCAGGTTGAGGACGACCGCTAGCCGCTCTGCGCCGCGGCCCACTGTGTAGGAGAGAACCGTGTTGGTCAAGGTGGCGACCGTGGTCTGGGCGCGGACGAGCCAGGGGTGGCGGCGCCTCAGGCCGATCAGCTCTTGGTATAGCCGGTGGTGGGGGGCTGCGTACCCGGGGGTCTCGTCGGGACGTCCCGGAAAGGCCGGCCGTATGGCGTCGTCCCCGCCAACGCGTTCTTCCTTGATGCCTTCGAACCCGAACTCGTCACCGGCGTAGATGGACGGGACACCACCGGTGGTCAGCAGGATCACGAGGGCATGCCGCTGGTGCTCTTTTCGGTCCAGGCGGCTGGCGATGCGGGTCACGTCGTGGTTGCCGAGGAAGGTCTGCGGGGCGAACGTGTCGAGCATCGTGTTGTGCCGGTCGAGCGTGTGCGCCAGTTCGAAGAAGTTGCGGTCGTTGAGTGAGCTCCAGATGGCCTTCCAGAGTTCGTACTGGGTGACGGAGTCGAAACCGGTGTGCTCGACGAGGCGGATGTAGTCGCCGTGGATGACCTCGCCGACGAACCAGGCATCGGGGAAACGCGCGCGGACCCGGTCGGTCACCGTCCGCCAGAACGGTGGCGGGACGGCGTACGCGGCGTCGAGACGCCAGCCGTCTATGCCGCGCTCCAGCCAGTGGGTCATGACGTCGGCGACGTAGGCGGCGACTTCGGGCTCGGCGTGGTTCAGCGTGACGAGCCGGTCGTGCCCTTCGAAGGTGCGCAGGTCCGGGTGGAACCAGGTGCGGTACGGGGAGTCGTCGCCGTTGGCCGTGACGTCCCCGAAGGGCGGGAAGCCCCGCCCGACATGGTTGAAGACTCCGTCGAGCAGAACCCTGACGCCCTTCCGGGACGCCTCGTCGATGAGCCGTTCGAGGTCGTCCTCGTCGCCGAGCCTCGGGTCGACGCGGTAGTGGTCGACGGTGTCGTAGCCGTGGGTCTCGGACGCGAACACGGGGCCGAGCGCGAGCCCGTTGCAGCCGAGCCCGACAAGGTGATCGAGCCAGCCGGTCAGCCGTGCGAGCCTGTGCACCCGGGACGCGCCCTCGGGTCGTGCCTCGCGTTCGGCGCCGACGAAACCGAGCGGGTAGACGTGCCACCAGATGGCGTGATCGGGCCAGCGCATGCCCGTTCCCCTACCCCGAAAAATAGTACGTACTCACGAACTATTCTGTGAGCCGTCCCATGAGCCTGGCGGCGATCTGGAGGACGTCGCGCTCGGTCTGCGAGAGGCCGGCGAGCGCGCCCGTGAGCCAGGCGTCGCGCTCCCCCATGTCGCGGCGGAGGGCCTCCACGCCCCGCTCGGTGATGGTCAGCACGACCTGACGCCGGTCGCGCTCATCGCGCGCCCTGGTGACGAGCCCGTCGGCCTCCAGCTCGGCGAACACGCGCGTCAGCGACTGCGGCTTCTGGCCCTCCGCCTCGGCCAGGTCGCCGGGCGTGCCGGAGCCGTTCCGGTACAGGTGGCCGAGCACGACGAGCTTGTTGCTGCTCAGCGCGTCGGGCGAGCGGGCCGCGCGCATGCGGCGCGACATGCGCATGACCCCGTGCCGGATCTCCGCCACCGCCTCCATCGGAACGCCGTCCACAGTATTACGGTATCACTTACTAAATTCGAGAGGCGATCATGGCCGACGTCGGATTGCGCACGGGACGGCGGGCCGGGCTGCCGCGGGCCGCCCCTCTCGCGACGCCCGCCACCACGATGGCGGCGGTGCTCGCGGCCTTCGGCTCGGCCTGGCTGCTGGAACGGCTCGCCCATCTCGGTGCGGACATCGTCATGCAGGCGGTCGTCCTGTCCATCACGCTGGCCCGGACTCAGCGCGGCACCGCACCGGCCGGCCGACTCACCGGCCTCGTCGTGCTCCCCGCGGTCGCCCTTGCCGCGGTCGGCCTGGGAACGCTCATGTCCGACCGGCCGTTCGCGGGAGACGCGGCGTTCGTGCTGCTCGTGACGTCCGCCCTCTGGATCCGCCGGTTCGGGCCTCTGTTCACACGGACCGGGACGTTGGTGCTGCTGCCCGCGATCGCGCTCCTGATCCTGCCGCACACGCCGTCTTCGGGGCATGTGCTGTGGGCACCGGTGGTGGCGTTGATCGCGTGGTTCTGGGTCACCGCGTTCCAGACGCTCGCCGACCGCATCGCCCGGCCCGCTGGTCCTGGGTCGTGCTGACCGCGTGCATCGTCTGCAACGGCGCGCGTGGACGGGGAGACGCGCTGCACAAGGGCGTGCTGCGCGCGCTCGGCGCGACCGGTGGAACCTGCCTGGCGACCCTGGTGGCGGGGACGTTCGCCCCGGGGAGCCGGGGCTCGATCGCCCTCATACGCGGGACGTCCTGCGCCGCCGCGCGGCCGACGCGTTGGCCGTCCTCAGCGATGTCCTCGGAGGCGAGCCTGGCGCGCTGCACAGATTCGAGGACGCGGTCGCCGAACTGGACAAGCTGTACCCACCGCTGAGTATGCACCGCACCGTCACGCATCAGCGTCCACATCAAGCCGATGTCATCGACCATCTGCGTGGCATCGTCGTCCAGTTGCGCAGTGTCGGGCCTGATCCACGCCTCGGCGGGCTCCGGGCCAATGTCGGCGCCACACGCCGAGCCATCGCCAGGCGAACGGACGGCTTGCCCTCCCGTCCTGTCACCACCGAAGACGCACGTATCAGCGACATAGACGCGGCCTTGGCCGCGATCCACGCCATCTACGCGCCGGCTACCCGCGCACAAGAATGTCCGGAGTCAGCCCGTCCAGAGTCTTGATTCCAGAGAGCGTCATGGTCAGCTCCAGTTCGGCTTGGAGGCAACGCAAGACGTGCTGGACTCCGGCCTGACCGGCGAGCGCCAGCCCATAGGCGTACGGGCGCGCGACCAGGACGGCCTTGGCGCCGAGTGCGAGCGCCTTGGCGATGTCCGCTCCCGTCCGGATCCCGCTGTCGAACAGCACGGTCGCCTGGTCGTGGACGGCCTCGACGACGCCGGGCAGTGCGTCCAGGGAGGCGATGGCCCCGTCCACCTGGCGGCCGCCGTGGTTGGAGACGATGACCGCGTCCATGCCGGCGTCCACGGCCTGGCGGGCGTCGTCGGGATGCTGGATGCCCTTCAGCGCGATGGGCCCGTCCCAGTGGTCCCGCAGGAAGATGAGGTCGTCCCAGGTGAGGCTGGGGTTTCCGAAATTGGCGACCCAGTGCAGGATCGCGGTGTCCCTGTTGGCGTCGGTGATCTCACCGCCGACGGCCTTCTGGAAGACCGGATCGCTGAAATAGTTCGCGACACCGATGCCGCGCAGGAACGGCAGGTACGCCTGGTTCAGATCGCGCGGGCGCCATGCCAGCGTGAACGTGTCGAGCGTGACGACAAGGGCCGTGTAACCGGCTGCCTTGGCCCGCTCCAGGAAACTCACGGCGAGTTCCCGGTCCTTGGGCCAGTACAACTGGTACCAGCGAGGACCGTCCCCGTTGGCCTCGGCCACGTCCTCGATCGCATACGAGGACGCCGTGCTCAGCACGATCGGCACCCCCTCGGCCGCCGCCGCACGCGCCACCGCCAGTTCGCCGTCCGGGTGGAAGATCGACTGGACGCCGATGGGCGCGAGCAGCACCGGGGACGGCATCGCGGTGCCGAGCACCTCCACCGACAGGTCCCGGTCGGCGACGTCCCGCAGCATGCGCGGCACGATCCGCCACCGGTCGAACGCCTCCCGGTTGGCCCGCGCGGTCGCCTCGCTGCCCGCCGACCCCGCCACGTATCCGAACGCCGGCGCCGACAGGGCGCGCTCGGCGAGGCCCTCCAGCTTCGTCAGGTCCGTCGGCAGTGACGGGACGACGTCGCCGAGGCCCTGCAGGTAGATCGAGTTCTGGAAGTCGGCCAGCCCGCTCAAGGGAACCTCCACCTGGGGATATGGAAACCGTCCACCCTCAATCTGCCAGGTCTCGGAAGGTGACGGAACGGCACCAATCCACCGAGTTGGACGGCGCACTCGGTGGGGCGGGCGAAAGATGTCCCCGGGACCGGCCACAATGTTGGGCATGGCACGACGCGGATCCCAAGCCCCTCCACCTCCGCCGGACTTCGAAGAGAACATCGTCGACGTCGATGTCTCCGACGAGATGCGCGGCAGTTTTCTCGAGTACGCCTACTCGGTCATCTACCAGCGGGCGCTCCCCGACGCACGCGACGGCATGAAGCCCGTCCAGCGCCGGATCCTGTACTCGATGAACGAGATGGGGCTCCGCCCCGACCGCGGGCACGTCAAATGCGCCCGCGTCGTCGGCGAGGTCATGGGCAAGCTGCACCCGCACGGCGACAGCGCCATCTACGACGCGATGGTGCGGATGGCGCAGCCGTGGGCGATGCGGATGCCGCTCGTGGACGGGCACGGCAACTTCGGCTCGCTCGGCGGCGACGACATGCCCGCCGCCATGCGGTACACCGAGGCCCGGTTGTCGCGCGAAGCGATGCTGATGGTCGAGTCGATCGACGAGGACACGGTCGACTTCCGCCCGAACTACGACGGGCAGGAGCGCGAACCGGAGGTCCTGCCGGCCGCGTTCCCGAACCTGCTGGTGAACGGCGCGTCCGGCATCGCGGTCGGCATGGCCACGAACATGGCGCCGCACAACCTCGGCGAGGTCATCTCGGCGGCCCGGCACCTGATCGACAACCCCGACGCCACGCTCGAAGACCTGATGCGCTTCGTCCCCGGCCCCGACCTGCCCACCGGCGGCAAGATCGTCGGCCTGGAGGGCATCCGGGACGCGTACGAGCGCGGACGGGGCACGTTCCGCACGCGCGCCACGGTCTCCATCGAGAGCGTCACGCCGCGCCGCAAGGGCATCGTCGTCAGCGAACTCCCGTACTCCGTCGGGCCCGAGCGCGTGAAGGCCAAGATCAAGGAACTGGTCAACAGCAAGCGGATCCAGGGCATCTCGGACCTGAAGGACCTCACCGACCGCAATGTCGGGCTCCGCCTGGTCATCGAGATCAAGAACGGCTTCAACCCGGAGGCCGTCCTCGCCGACCTCTACCGGCTCACGCCGATGGAGGAGACGTTCGGCATCAACAACGTCGCCCTGGTCGACGGCCAGCCCCGCACGCTCGGCCTGCGCGACATGCTGCTGGTCTACGTCGACCACCGCATCGAGGTCGTCCGCCGGCGCTCGATGTTCCGCCGCAAGAAGCGCGAGGACCGCCTCCACCTGGTGGACGGCCTGCTCGTGGCGCTGCTGAACATCGACGAGGTCATCCAGGTCATCCGGCAGAGCGACGACGCCGCCCAGGCCAAGCAGCGCCTCATGCAGATCTTCGAACTGTCGGAGATCCAGGCGCAGTACATCCTGGACACGCCGCTGCGCCGCCTGACCAGGTACGACCGGCTCGAGCTGGAGAAGGAGAAGGAGCAGCTCGCCAAGGAGATCGCCAAGCTGACCGCGATCCTGGAGTCGGAGCGCAAGCTCCGCGGCGTGGTCTCCAAGGAGCTCGGCGACGTGGCGAAGGAGTTCAACACGCCGCGGCGGACGATCCTCCTCGAATCCTCGGGCCAGACGGCGGCCACGGCCGTCCCCCTCGAGGTGGCGGACGACCCGTGCACGGTGCTGTTCTCGTCCACCGGCCTCATGGCCCGCACCCACGACGCGTCGCCCCTTCCGGACAGCGGCCCCCGAGCCCAGCACGACGTCCTGACCTCGGTGGTCCCCGCGACGGCCCGAGGCCAGGTGGGTGCGGTGACCTCCCACGGCCGGATGATCCGCATCGACGTCCTGGATCTGCCGACACTGCCGCCCTCCGCCACACCCCCGTCCCTGGCGGGCGGAGCCCCGGTGGCCGAGTACGTCGACCTGGAACCGGACGAAACGGTCGTGGGCATCGCCTCCGTGGGCGAGGAGGGCGGCGGTCTGGCCCTCGGCACGGCCCACGGCGTGGTCAAGCGGGTGGTCCCCGACTTCCCCGCGAACCGCGACGAGTTCGAGGTGATCGGCCTGAAGGACGGCGACCGCGTGGTCGGCGCCGTCCAGTTGCTCTCCGAAGACCAGCACGTCGTCTTCATCACGACCGACGCCCAGCTCCTGCACTTCCCCGCGTCCCTGGTCCGTCCTCAGGGACGGGCGGCGGGCGGCATGGCGGGCATCAAGCTGGGCGCGGGGGCGAGCGTCATGTGGTTCGGCGCGTTGGACCCGGCCCGCGAGGCCCGAGTGATCACGATCTCGGGCTCGTCCACGGCACTCCCCGGCACGCAGACGGGCGCGATCAAACTCGCCGACTTCGCGGACTTCCCGGCCAAGGGCCGCGCGACGGGCGGCGTGCGAGCGCATCGCTTCCTGAAGGGCGAGGACGTGCTGCTCCAGGCATGGGCGGCCCCGACACCGCTCCGCGCGTCGGCCGCCAACGGCAAGCCGGCCATGCTGAACGTCACGATGGGCCGCCGAGACGGCTCCGGCGAGAGCCTGGACAAGCCCATCGTCTCCATCAGCGGCCCGATAGGCCCGGCCCCCGAGGAAGTCGAAACAGCCGAAGAGTGACGCAAAGAGGCCCCGGGCACCCTCGCCCGGGGCCTCTCACTCTTCACACTCCCGGCCGCACCCGGGCGTTGAGATCCTCGTTGCACCGGACGATCCCCTCCGCCACCTCGACAACATCACAGACCGGACGGCAGGCACCGCCCTCCGGCAAGGTGACGAAGAACGTCTCGTCCCGCACCCACACGGTGATCTCCGCCCGCACCGAGAGCACGGCCATCCGCCACCCCTCGCTCAGGTGAAGCGGCCCGATCCCCCGCGCTCCGAGCAACCGCCGCAACTCCCGAGCGGCCTCATGGCAGTCCCGCCGAGGCGGACACCACGACACGGCCGCAGGCAGCGCGAAGTAGACGACCTTCCCGGAAACCGGCACGGACCCGAGCATCGACCGACTCCGATGCGCACCCCACCGCCCCCGGTGCTCGACAGCCAGGGCATTGACCAGTTCAAGCCCACGCCCACCCTCGGCCTCGATCGGCGGACGAAGATTGGCCCTGGACGGCACCGTCCCACACCAGACCGCAGAGTCGAAGACCCGCACCACGACCTCCGTCCCACCCCCGCGCAGGTATATCTGCACCTCCGGCAGCCCCGCCGTAGGCGTGATCGCGAGCGGCCGCCCGCCCAGCGCATGCGCGAACACATTGGTGGCCAACTCGGAAACCATCGTGACCGCGTCGTCCACCATCCCCTCGGGCAGAAGCAGCGCCTCCAGCGTCTCCCGAACGCCCTCCCGCGCCACCCGAGCGCACCGAGCCTCCGGCGGCAACGCCCAAACCGCACCCCCACCCACCCGTACCACCCCGGCCGCACTGGACATATCCGACACCTCACCCCTCCACGACCCGCGACCGGAGAGCCACTCGCCGTGTCGGCACTGCGACGCATCGTGCTCCTGGACGGGCAGTGATCGCAAGTAGAAATGAAAAATTCCATTTCACCCTGCAAGTGATCTTGCAGAATCACCTCCGTGGACGTAGCGGACGCGGCACACTCAGTACATGCCTGAACGTCGCCCTACGATCCGGGAGCGCAAGCTCGCCGCCGAACTCCGCCGCCTGCGCGAACGATCGACCATGCGCCTCGACCAGGTCGTCGCCGAGCTACAGGCTCAGTGCGGAGGACGATGGTCCGCCCCGAAGCTGTCCCGCATCGAGACGGCGGCCCAGGGCATCAAGACCTCGGACGTGAACCAGCTCTGCGACCTCTACGACGTGTCGGCCGAGAAACGGGAAGCACTGCTCGCCCTGACCCGGACGGCACGCCAACGCGGCTGGTGGGACGCCTACGCCGACACGATCCATACCGACTACGCGGCCTACATCGAACTCGAAGCCGAAGCCAAGTCCCTCCGTTGCTACAACGCCCTGATGATCAACGGACTCCTACAGACCGAGGAGTACGCCCACGAGATCATCCGAGTGGGCCTCATGCAGTTCGCACCGATCTCGGAGGTCGATCGCCGGGTAGAGGTCCGTAGAACACGGCAGACACTCATCACACGCCAAGAACCCGAACCGCTCCGAGTGTGGTCGATCATCGATGAAGCCGCCCTCAGACGTACGATCGGCGGTCCAGAAGTGATGGCCAGGCAGTGTGATCACCTGGTCAGCCTCTCCGAGCATCCCAATGTGATGATTCAGGTACTGCCCTTCCCCGCAGGCGCCCACCCTGCAACGACTGGCGCCTTCGCCCATATGGAGTTCTCCGAGCACCACATGCCAGACATCGTCTACATCGATGGATTGACCAGCGCGCTGTACGTCGAGGACGACGCGCAGGTTCACACCTACTCGCTCGCGTTCAACCAGCTGGCAATGGCGGCCCTCGGGGTCGACGAGTCACTCACCATGATCTCCGACCTGGCCAGGCTGCATCGAAAGCGGCATATTGGTATCGATGAGCACTAAAAACAGCGAACCTCTATGGCGTAAGAGTTCTCGTTCAGCACAGGGAGCAGATTGCGTGGAGGTCGCGCAGCTCAGCGACGAGCTCGCGGTCCGCGACTCCAAGGACCCGGCCGGCCCCGTCCTCACATTCACCGCCGGCGCGCTGTCCACTCTCGTCCGCGCCATCAAGACGGGTGCCTGCGACCTTCCTTGACGGGGACGGTCCGCCGTGGCTGCGGGACTGCCTCGGCAGAGCAGCATCCGGTCTCGGCGTCGGATCTTGAGTAACAGCGGGAGGTCGGCGCGCGACGGCCGGAGCGTCGCGGTCCGCCGACGAGGCTTGCGTCGTCATTCATCTCGTCGGAGGATTGCGAATATCCAACCGCGGGCAGCCGCAGCTTCGATGACCTGGCTCAGGACGTCGGACTTCTCTGCGTCCTCCAGTGGGGCGCCATCCTCCCAATGGGTGATGTGCTCCGGGAAGATCAGGAAGTCGGGACGCCTCTCAAGTAGGGCTTCACCGACGACACGGAGAGTTCTGCCGTCAATGTCGACCAGGACGGTTCCCCTGTCGGGCCACCTGATGTCCATGCGCCACCGCCTGTCCGGAGCGGAGCCTGGTCCGCCACGACGATTAGATCACTCGGGCTGCCTGGAAAGCACCATACGCAGTCGACCGATCTCCGCGCTCCATTCCTCTGCGCCGCCGCTCTCGTTCCAGAGCTGCTCCAACTCCGAGTCGGGGCCGACCACCCGATCCAGGGCCTTCACCGCAAGGGGGTGCAGGTCGACGGGCAGTTCCGGGACTTCCTCGTCCGGCCCGTAAACGGAGTCGACAGGCTTGCCACCAGGGCACTGGGCCGCTACCAGAGCAGCCGCGGCAACTGCCACCACACTCTCATGGCTGTCCAAGTAACCCGTCTCGCCGATCACGGCCTCCAGAGCTTCTCGAATTGCCGACGGGCGCTCTTCTGAGGCCAATTCATCGAGGTCTCCCGCGAAGTCGGCGGCGGTGTCGCTGCCGAACGGGCTGGCGTCCCAGGTTCCCATGTCGTCCTCCTGATCAGTGGCGGCCCACGCTATCCGGCAGGTCGGACATCACACGCCGGCCCGCCGTGACCGGTGAAAGGGTCGCCGGACGCCCCGGCCAGTGCTATGGCTGGAGGAGGTTGGTTCGGAGTTGGACGATCACGTCTTTGTCGATGCCGAGCAGGTCGGTGGCATAGGCGTGGACGGAACCGTAGGTCGTGCTCATGTCGGTCAGGAATAGCCGCATGACATCGGCGGGGGCCCTGCCGTAGGACGGCCATCGCAGTTCTCGGCCGGGGTGCGTCGCCCGCCATTCGGCGATCAGGTAGTCGGTGGCGAGTTCCGTCAGCGCGAAGTCGGCGACGATGTCGCCGTCGGCCACGCCCAGCAGGGACAGGACGAGCGCGGCGACTATGCCCGTCCGGTCCTTGCCGGATTTGCAATGGAAAACCGTCGGCCGGGTCGAGGTGGCGATGACCTCCAATGTTCGGCTCAGTTCGTCCACGCCATCGGAGACCACTTCGGCGAAGCGGTCGGCCAGGAACCTCCATGGATCGACTTCTGGATCGAGCTCCGCCTGGTCGTATGGACGGTGCTCGATGCTGAAGTTGAAGTACGCCATGTCGGGATGCTCCGGGGCCCGGCCCTGCGCCTCGATCTCCCAGGGGTAGCGCAGGTCGATGACCGTGCCGACACCCAGTCCCCGGAGCCGTTCCCAGTCGTCGTTCTTCAGTCGAACGCGATATGTCTCGTCATGCCGATCATCGTACGGCTCCCCCATGTACCTGGAGGGCGGCCGGCCAGCCGCCTCGATCGTCCCGAAGTCCGTGTTCGCCGGGCCGGCCTGGACGAACCCGGTCTTGGTCAGCACCCTCTGGAACGCGACGACGGACGGCTGTCAGCGGATGATGTCGAAGACATTCTTCTGGATGCCGTTGGAGTATGCCTCGTGCTCGACGAGCTTGAGCTGCTGGGCGTCCTTGTCAGCGGAGCTGAACAGGCGCTTGCCCGCGCCGAGCAGCAGCGGGAACACGAGCAGGTGGTACCGGTCGATCAGACCCGCGTCCGACAGGGCATGGTTCAGGGCCACGCTGCCGTGGAGGATGATCGGGCCGCCCTCGGTCTCCTTCAGCGCGGCGACCTCGTCGAGCGAGCGCAGGATCGTGGTCTCGCCCCAGCCCGCGACCAGATCGTCATCGGTGAGGGTGGTGGAGACGACGTACTTCGGCATCGCCTTGTAGCCGGCGAACTCCTCCATGCCGGGCCACACCGGGCTGAACGCCTCGTAGCTGCTCCGGCCCAGGAGCACCGCGGTGGACTCCTCCTGTTCCCGGCCCTTGATCTCGTACGCCTCGGGGACGAACTCGATGTCCTTGAAGGTCCAGCCGCTGTTCCGGTAGCCGGGTTCGCCGCCCGGCCCCTCCATGACGCCGTCGAGCGAGATGAAGGCGGTGCTGATCAGCGTGCGCATCTTGGTCTCCCTGGTGTCGCGCGGTATGGTCACAGCATGCCTAAGACAAAAAGATTTGTCAAGAACGATTTAGTTGTCGGTGGTCCTCGCGGCTTGACCTGGAGCACGCTCCGGGTAGGAAGCTTGCGGGATGAGCTCACACGGTTCGAAGACCTGGTTCATCACCGGCGCTTCACGCGGCATCGGCCGCGAGCTCGCGGAGCGGGTCCTCGCGCGCGGGGACCGCGTCGCCGCGACACTGCGGCGGCCCGAGCAGCTGGACGATCTGGCCGCCGCATACGGCGACCGGTTGTGGCGGCACCGGCTCGACGTCACCGACACCGCTCAACTCGACACGGTGGTCGGCAAGGCGTTCGCCGATCTCGGACGGATCGACGTCGTCATCTCGAATGCCGGCTTCGGTGTGCTGGGGGTCGCCGAGGACCTGAGCGACGACCAGGTGGAGCGGTCGATCGCCACGAACCTGACGGCGTCCATCCACCTCGCGCGCCGCGCCGTCCCGCACCTGCGCGAGCAGGGCGGCGGGGTGCTCGTGCAGATGTCCAGCATGGGCGGGCACATCGCATTTCCGAAGTTCGGCATCTACCACGCGACGAAATGGGGCATCGAAGGCTACTTCGAAGCCCTGGCGCTGGAAGTCGCGCCCTTCGGCATCAAAACGATCCTGGTCGAGCCCGGCATGGTCCGGACGAGTTTCTACGACGCCGCGGAGCGCATCCCTCTCAGCGCCCCGTACCAGGGCGGCCCGGCGGACACCCCGTCGCGGCCGGTGGAGGAGATGCCCGCCAGCCAGTCCGGCGTCGCACACGCGACGATCGAGGCCGCGCTCTCCGACGATCCGCCGCTGCGCCTCCTGCTCAACTCCGACGCCTACGAGAACGTGACGTCCGCCCTCCGCGAGCGGCTCGCCGCGTTCGAGGCCCGCCGTGACGCGTCCTACGCCGCCGACGCCGAAGTCGCTCCTAAGCCGTCTTGACCACACGCCGGACCGGGGCAACTCGGCCCTCAGATCAGGCGAGCGTGGACTTCGGCCAGGCGCCCGGCGT
The DNA here is from genome assembly GCF_040643275.1 of Spirillospora sp. NPDC047418. NCBI lineage: Bacteria > Bacillati > Actinomycetota > Actinomycetes > Streptosporangiales > Thermomonosporaceae > Spirillospora > Spirillospora sp. NPDC047418. Next base: position 86,517 of record NZ_JBEYTW010000019.1, on the reverse strand, counting down.
CCAACGCGCCGCGATTCGGGCGGTCGTCCTGGGCTAAGGAGCGACGGCGCGGGCGACGCAGTCGCGTAGCAGGGCGCGGCGGCGGGCGTGTTCGGCGGCGGGCTCGTCGGCGGTGGCGACGTGGAGGCCGCTGACCGGCGACCACGCGCAGGCCATCGCGACGACCACGGCCATCAGGTCGGCGGGATCGGCGGCGCGCACGCGGCCGGCCGCCTGGGCCCGGGCGATGGCCTCGATCTTCGGTGCGTGGTCGGAGTCGGACAACCGGCCCGTCGGACGCCGTTCCAGCCGGAGCCAGGCCATGAGCCGGACGAGTTCGGGGTGGCGCAGGTTCTCGTCGTACATCCCGACGGCCCAGCCGGGCAGGTCCTCCGCGTCCAGCGGGACGGCGTTCATGAGGCGGTCGGCACGATCGGCGATCACCACGTCGAACAGGGCGTCCTTGCTTCCGTAGTAGCCGTACAGCTGCGCCTTGTTCGTGCGCGCCGCGGCGGTGATGCGGTCGATCCTGGCGCCGGCGATCCCGCGCTGCGCGAACTCCTCGGTCGCGGCCTCGATGATGCGCCGGCTGGTCGCGACGCCGCGTGCGGTGGTCGGCAGCTCGGGCATGGGAACCAGTCTACAGACAGACCAGTCAGTTTGTTATCCGGCCGGGAGATGGCTACGGTCGAAACAGACCGACTAGTTTGTTTGGAGAATCCATGCGGCACACCATCGGCTGGCAGAGCAGGGACGACGGCTCCACCGTGCTGGAGCAGGTCCCGATCGAGCGCAGGGACCTGCGCGCGGACGACATCGCGGTGCGCGTCGACTTCTGCGGCGTCTGCCACAGCGACCTGCACCGGATCAAGGGCCTTCTCAACGAGGGCGCACTGGTCCCCGGCCACGAGTTCACCGGCACGGTCACCGCCGCCGGGAGCGCGGTGACCGGTTTCGTCCCAGGCGACCGGGTCGCGGTCGGGACCATCGTCGACTCCTGCGGGGACTGCCCGATGTGCAGGGCCGGGCAGGAGAACTACTGCCACGAGGGGCCCGTCAGCACCTACGGCGGCATCGACCGCATCGACGGCACCAGGACCCGGGGCGGCTACAGCCGCGAGTACGTCCTGCGGGAGACCTTCGCCCACCGGCTGCCCGACGGGCTCGACCCGGCCGCCGCCGCCCCGCTGATGTGCGCCGGGATCACCATGTGGGAGCCGCTGCGCGCCACCGGCGTCGGGCCCGGCAGCCGGGTCGCCGTGGCCGGCCTGGGCGGCCTCGGGCACCTGGGCGTGAAGCTCGCCGCCGCCCTGGGCGCGGAGGTGACCGTGCTCAGCCGCACCCCGGACAAGACCGATGACGCCCGCGAACTCGGGGCCGCCGACATGCTGCTGACCACCGACCAGGCGCGGACGCAGGCGGCGCGGGACCGGTTCGACCTCATCCTGGACACCGTGCCCGTCCCGCACGACCTGTCCCCGCTGCTGCGCATGACCGGTCTCGACGGCACTCTGGCGATGCTCGGCCTGCCCATGCCGACCATGGTGCCGATCATGGAACTGACACGTGGCCGCAAGCGCCTCACCTCGAGCGGCACCGGCGGTCGCCGCCACACCGCGGAGATGCTGGACTTCTGCGCCGAGCACCGGATCACCGCGGACGTCGAGGTCCTTCCCTCGAACCGCGTCCAGGACGCACTCACGCGCCTGGCCGACGGCGACGTCCGCTACCGCTTCGTGCTGGACCTGTCCGACCTCGACCAGCCCGCGTCCTGATCGAGCGAGCGCTCCCGCCCTGAGCGCGCGACGAGACGGCACCCCGCCGGCCGAACGGTCGTGGCCGCTGCTCAGGGCAGGCGGGTTCGAAGTTCGGTCAGTTCCTGCCTGAGCTCCGGCCAGGGAAAGGCACCCTCGGGGTCGTCGCCGGAGTCGGGGGTCGGGAGGCGGGCGGGGTCCAGTAGGACGGTGACGCCCCAGTCGCGCAGGGCGGCGACACTGCGGATGAAGACGGGGTGGCGGGCGAGGGCCTCGTTCGGCCACGGTGCCGCGATGATTGGGCGGCCGAGGCCGACGGCCTCGTTGAGAAGGCCCAGGGCCAGGGTGTCGCTCGTCCCGTGCGCCCACTTGTTGACGGTGTTGAACGTCGCGGGCGCCACCGCGAACACGTCGGCGGGTGGCAGGACGTCGGGCTCGTCTGGTCGCTTGTAGTCGGAGCGGACGGGAAAGCCCGTCAACTCAGCCAGGCGCCCGGCGTCCAGGAACTTCATGCCGGACGGAGTGGAGACCACGCACACCGTCCACCCGTCGGATTGGAGTCGTTCGATGAAGGGCGGGAGGTCAGCGGCGGGCCGTCCACCGCAGGCGATCACATAGAGCACTGGGTCCTTGGCCACCTCCCCACCCTCCCATGAGTGCGGGCCGAGGCGGGGCTCAGTCTTTCAGCAGCCCTTCCACGCCGAGTATCTCGATCCCGAGCAGGCGTTTGTCAGCCGAGAAATCGAGGACTATTTCAGAGTTCCGAGTCTTCAGCTGGAATGTCTCGTTCTTCACCGACTCGCCAGGCTTAATTTCATCGGCCAGTTGGATGTAGAGCGCATCGACCTCTGTCGAGATGCGTATCTTTGCGGCTCGTTCAATGCTCTCGCTCAAGCTGTTGCCATCCTTGTCCATGGTGACGCGGGTGCCCGAAGTGAGGGGGTTCTCTCAGCCATAGTTGGCGGTCAGGGTTTCGGCGTACTCGTCCGGGACGGTCCAGTCGGCAAAGGTCAGCGGAAGGTACGACCGCAACGCGCCTGACACGTCCAAGAAAGGCCCGAACCGCCCGCGCCAGGAATTCTTCGTCGCCGTATCCGAGAATCCACGGAAGACCGCGATCTCAGGATCCCGCTCGCCCCAGCACCCCCACCGCCCGGAAGCGCCCGTCAGGGCTATGACCTGTGCTGACACCGCGATCGATCCCATGATGTCGCCCTCCGGCTCATGGCCGATCGCCGCCCAGTAGTCGTCCGTTCCACCCTCGACCGGCAACGAGACCGCCGGATGCACTCGATACTCCGGCAGGTAGAAGGAATCACGACCCGGCTCGAGAACCAGTACGTCGACGTGGTCTTCACCATGCCATCGGGCCATCGCTTGGAGGGCGGGCCAGAATTCCGGCGCGAGAATCGCGTCGAACTCGCAGAAGAGCGAGTCCCCGGCATCTCCTCTGAAGACCTGGCCGGGCAATCTGGCGGCAAGATCGAAGGTCGCGGCGCCATGGGCGCGGACATCCAGGTATTCCTGAAGGCCGAACATCAGCGCCTCCCCCGCAGACAGCCCTTACTGAGACCGGCCCCGGTGCCGGGCGCCGGTCGGGTCAGGATTCTATGTCGTCGGGGCCCCAGTGGGCCTCCATACGGGCGATCTTGCCTTCGGAGTCGAAGGTCATGACGTCGATGGCGCGGATGCGCATGCCGGGGACATCGATGGTGAAGGCCATGGCGGCGCGGTCGCCGTGGGAGCCGCGGATGGGGCCGTCCAGGGTGAGTTTGGCGCCGCTGGCGATGGCGCCGGTGTAGAACTCCTCGATGGCGGCGCGGCCCGACATCGGGGGGTTGCCGACCGGGTCCTCGACGACGGCGTCGTCGGCGTAGAGGCCGGTCACGGCCGCGGCGTCGGCGGCGTTGAAGGCGTCGATGTAGGTCTGAAGCGCCTGCTTCATGTGCTCCTGTGTCGGCATGGGGCGAAGCGTAACAAGCGATCGCTTGGCTCACGAGACCCGGGCGTAATTACAGGCACGGCCCCCGCGCCGCCCGCGCCGCGATCGGGTATCAGCCGGTGAGGCCGTGCCTGTAGGCGTAGGTGACGGCCTGGGCTCGGTCGCGGAGGTTCGCCTTGGCGAACAGGTTGTTGATGTGCGTCTTGACGGTCGCCTCGGAGATGAACAGGTCGCCGGCGATCTCGGCGTTGGAGCGTCCCTGCGCGATGAGGGTGAGGACCTCCGCCTCGCGGCGGGTGAGTCCGTCGGGCAGGCCGGCGCGGCGGGGGCGTTCGCCCGCGGCGACCGCCTCGACCAGGCGGCGCTGGACGGCCGGGTCGAGCTGGGACGCCCCGTCCCGGACGGCGGCGATGGCGCGGGCGATCTCGTCGGCGTCGGCGTCCTTGGTGAGGTAGCCGCGGGCGCCGGCGCGCAGGGCGGCGAAGATCGAGTCGTCGTCGGCGTAGGTGGTGAGGACGACGATCCCGACGTCGGGATGGGCGTCCTTGATACGGCGGGTCGCCTCCACGCCGTCCATGCGCGGCATCCGCAGGTCCATCAGGACGACGTCGGGGCGCAGCTCCTCGACCATCGCGACCGCCCGTTCACCGTCGCCGCAGGCACCGGCGACCTCGATGCCGGGCAGCAGTTCGAGGAGAAGGACCAGGCCCTCGCGCACCACGGTCTGGTCGTCGACGACCAGGATCCTCGTCTTCACCGCGTCTCCCGTCACGCCGGCACCTCGAGGGACACGCGGAACCCCTTGCCGTCCGGTCCGGTGACAAGGGTCCCATCGATCAGTTCGGCGCGCTCCCGCATGCCGACGAGGCCGTAGCCGCCTCCGTTCAGTTCGATGACCGATTCCGTCCCGCCGCTGTCGGTCACTTCGAGTTCCACCTTGTCGGGCAGGTAGCGCAGGGCGACCTGGACACGCGCGCCGGGCGCGTGCTTGCGGACGTTCGTGAGCGCTTCCTGGGCGGTGCGCACGACCGCGAGCCCCGCCTGGGGCGACAGTTCGCGCGGTGAACCCGTCACCCGCACGTCGCAGGGCCGGCCGGTGCTGGCATAGAACTCCTCGGCGAGTTCGGCCAGCACCTCTTTGGGCTCCGGTATCTCTCCGCGGAGGGTGGCAAGGGCGCGCCTCGTCTCCTCCAGGCCCGAGCGGGCGAGGTTCCGCGCGCGCTCCACACGATCCAGGGCCTGGACGCGGTCACCGTCGCGGGACAGGAGCAGCCGTGCGCCCTCCAGGTGGACGATCTGCGCCGACAGGGAGTGCGCCAGGATGTCGTGGATCTCGCGGGCGAGGTGCGACCGCTCCGCCAGGACGGCGTTGGCGGCCTCGGCGCGGCGCGTGGCCTCCTGCGCGGCGGTGCCCTGGCGGCTGGCGACGGCCCCCAGCGTGAGGCCCGCGAACGCCGACATGAGACCGAAGTCCGCGCCGCCCGTCCGGAGCGCCTCCCCCAGCCCGCCGATCGCGGCGACCGTCAGCGCGCTGACCGCGATGCCCCAGGGCAGCGGCAGCCGCATCAGCAGCACCCACAGGCCGGCCATGCAGAAGAAGAACCCGCCGCCCGCGTGCGGCGCGATCGCGTACAGCGCCATCCCCGCCGCCACGGCCAGCAGCAGCAGGACGATCCCCGTCGCCCGCCAGGGCGAGCCCTTCTGCCGCCCGAGCGCGATGCCGGCGCCCAGCAGGGCGAACATCACCACGTTGAGGACGACGAGGGCCAGGCCGACGCCGTGCAGCGCCGGGGCCGGTTCCCCGTGCAGCAGCCCCCGGACGTACGCGACCAGGCCCCACGCCACCAGCATGCCGACGACGAGCAGCCGGACGAGCCGCTCTCTGGCCGTCACCTTGCAGTTCACGATGCGACAGTAACCGGCGCGAATCCGGCGAACCGGCGCGCCCGCAATCGCCGGTGGCGGACGGGCGCCGGCACTGCGAGGCCCGGCAGAACGTTGTCCAGCGTGTTCATGCCCCGACGTTAGGACCGGCGGGCCCCGCAGAGGATCGCCGCACGGCTGGAAACCCGCTCTCCACCCCCGGGTGGAGACCCGGACACCCTTGGCCGGATGCGGACATCAACAGCCGGCCTCCCGTCGGCGTCCGGCGGCGACGCGGCGTCGTTCCGGCTCGACACGGCCACCGCGCCGTGCCGGTCGGCGAACGCCCGGCCCGGCCACGCCGGCGGGGGCGGTCAGGCGTCGATGCGCTCGACGTCGAGTTCGGTGGCGCCGGCGGTGATGAACGCGCGGCGCGGCGCGACCTCGCTGCCCATCAGCAGCTCGAACACCTTCGCCGCCTCCTCGGCGTCCTCGATGCGGACGCGCCGGAGCACCCGGTGCCGCGGGTCGAGGGTCGTCTCCGCGAGCTGGTCGGCGTCCATCTCACCGAGGCCCTTGTAGCGCTGGATCGGCTCCTTCCAGCGCTGGCCCTTGCGCTCCAGCTCGACGAGCCGCTTGCGCAGCTCGGCGTCGGAGTAGGTGTAGATGTACTTGTCCTGGCCCTTGCGCGGCTTGATCAGCTCGATGCGGTGCAGCGGCGGGACGGCGGAGAACACCCGCCCGGCCTCCAGCATGGGCCGCATGTAGCGGTGGAAGAGTGTGAGGAGCAGCGTCCGGATGTGCGCGCCGTCGACGTCGGCGTCGGCGAGGATCACGATGCGGCCGTAGCGGGCCGCCTCCACGTCGAACGTGCGGCCCGAGCCGGCGCCGAGCACCTGGATGATCGCGGCGCACTCGGTGTTCTTCAGCACGTCCGCGACGGACGCCTTCTGCACGTTGAGGATCTTGCCGCGGATCGGCAGCAGCGCCTGGAACTCGGAGTTGCGGGCGAGCTTGGCGGTGCCGAGCGCCGAGTCGCCCTCGACGATGAACAGCTCGCTGCGGTCGTCGGTGGTGCGGCAGTCGACGAGCTTGGCCGGCAGCGCCGAGTTCTCCAGCGCGTTCTTGCGCCGCTGGTTGTCGCGCTGGGTGCGCGCGGCGATGCGGGTCTTGGCCGCGCCGACGACCTTCTCCAGGACGGCGCGGAGCGGCTGCTTCTGCCCGCGCGACGGGTTCTCGAAGACCGCCCGGAGCTCGCGCAGCACGACCTGCGACACGATGCGGGTGGCCGCCGACGTGCCGAGGACCTCCTTGGTCTGCCCCTCGAACTGCGGCTCGGGCAGCCGGACCGTCACCACCGCGGTGAGGCCCTCCAGGACGTCCTCCTTGATGACGTCCTCGTCGCCGTTCTTCAGCAGCTTGGTCGCGCGGAGCTGCTCGTTGAGGACCTTCAGGACGGCGCGGTCGAAGCCGCGCAGGTGCGTGCCGCCCTTCGGGGTGGCGATCACGTTGACGAACGACTTGGTGATCGTGTCGTAGCCGCTGCCCCAGCGCAGCGCGACGTCGACCTCCAGGTCGCGTTCCACGTCGGTCGGGGTCAGGTGGCCCTGGTCGTCCAGGACGGGGACGGTCTCGGTGAAGTGGCCGCGGCCCCGCAGGCGCAGCACGTCGACGAGCGCGGTGTCCTTGGCCAGGTAGGTGCAGAACTCGCTGATGCCGCCGTCGAACCGGAACGTCTCGTCGAGGATCTCCTCGCCGCGCTCGTCGCGGACGTCGATGGTGAGGCCGGGGATGAGGAACGCGGTCTGCCGCATCCGGTCGAGGACGAGGTCCTGCTCGACCGTGGCGTCCTTCAGGAAGATCTGCAGGTCGGGCCAGAAGCGGACCCGGGTGCCGGTGACCTTCTTGGCGACCTTGCGGGTCTGCCGCAGGCCCGACTTCTTCTTGAACCGGGCGTTCGGCCGGCCCTCGTCGGCGAACTCGCCGGGCAGCCCGCGGCGGAAGCTGATCGCGTGGGTGTACCCGTCGCGGTCGACATCGACGTCCAGCCGCGCGGACAGGGCGTTGACCACGGACGCCCCCACGCCGTGGAGACCGCCGGACGCGGTGTAGGAGACGCCGCCGAACTTGCCGCCCGCGTGCAGCCGCGTCATGACCAACTCGACGCCGTGCAGGCCGGTCTTCGGCTCCAGGTCGACGGGGATGCCGCGGCCGTTGTCACCCACCTCGAAGGACCCGTCGGCGTGGAGCGTCACGCTGATATGGGTGCAGTAGCCGGCGAGGGCCTCGTCGACGCAGTTGTCGACGATCTCCCACAGGCAGTGGGCGAGACCCCTGCTGTCGGTCGACCCGATGTACATGCCGGGTCGTTTCCGGACGGCCTCCAGCCCCTCCAGCACCGACAGGTGCCGGGCGGAGTAGCCGTGCGGGTCTTCGGTTGTCGCTTCGGCGGTCGCGGCGGTCAACGTGCGTGCGCTCCTCGGGGGTAGGTCAGTCGGCAGCAGGGTACCCCCGGCCGCCGACAATCCGCCGAAAGGCTCGCCCGAAAGGCCCTCCGGCGGGCCGCCCGCCGGCCCCGCGCCGCCCGGAGACCGCCCGCGGCCGCCCGGCCCGGTGCGCGGCGGATCCGCCAGGGAGGACGCGAGCAGCCGCGACTTCGCGGATGCCCGCGAACATCCTCCCCCTCATAGGTGTAAGTCGCTAATAGAGCGACACCCACACTCTTTGATGCAATTGATGTGCAATGTACGTTTTATTCCGCCGAAGCCACGCTTCATATTGGCCTTCAGGTGATCGACATTTTGGAGCCGACGTTTCCGCCAGCACCAATATTTGCTGGTCGGGAACCATGTGCCGAAGAGAACGGGGGGAGGCGTCCTGCGAGATGTCGGACACCTCCGGCATCACCGTGAGCATCACTTGGAGGATGGAACATGAGGACAACCGCACGCGGCGGCATCGCCCTCGCAGCCGCAGGCGTGGCCACCAGTGGCTTCGCTCTCCTGGGCGGTGGGACCGCGTACGCCGCGACCACCACGGACCATGCGGCAGTGGCCAAGACCTGCTCGTACAAGGTCGTGACCAGGGGCCGCAACCTGAACGTCCGCACGGGTCCGAGCGTCAAGTACCGCGTGGTCGGGACCGTGAAGGACGGCCAGCACGTCACGGCCGACTGCAAGACCTCGTCCAGGGCCTGGACGCGGCTCCGCGGCGGTGTCGCGAAGAACCTCGTGGGCAAGTGGGTGGACGGGGCCTACCTGAGCCCGACCGCCCCCAGCGGCGGCGCGGGCACGGGCGGGGGCGGCACGTCCGCGCAGATCACTGGCCCGATGCTCGCCACCACCGGCGCGGGCCTGGGCGCCATCGCGCTGGGCGGCGGCATCGCCCTCACGGCGCGGCGCCGGCGCTCGGAGGGGCAGTCCTGATCGCATGATCAGAGGAAATGGCGGCGGCCGCCCGGGCCGGCTCTGGGTGGCCGCCGCCCTGATCGCGATCGGGTCGCTGGTCCTGGCCGTCGGCTGGTGGACCGGCCGTCCCGAGCCTCCGCCCCAGCCGCCGGCGGCGGACGTCACGGCACCGCGGCCGGCGGGCACGAGCGCCGATGCCGCGCCCCGCCCGCTTCCGCCCTCGATTCCGAAACGCATAAAGATACCGGCCGTGAAGATCAATGCTCCGGTCGTTCCGGTCGGCATTCAATCGGACGGAGCGATCGAGGTCCCGCCGTTGAGCAAGGTCCACCAGGTGGGCTGGTACGAGAACGGGCCGACTCCGGGCGAGAATGGACGAGCCGTTCTCGTCGGGCACGTCGACTCCAAGAAGGAGCGCGGCGCATTCTACGAACTCGGCGCCCTCCGGCCCGGCAGGACCGTTCAGATCGCCCGCGCGGACGGGACGGCGCCGAGGTTCCGGATCGACCGGATCCAGCGCGTCGCCAAGGACGAGTTCCCCACCCGGGCCGTCTACGGAGACGGCGCGGACGGAGGGGGGCACGGCCCGCCCGAACTGCGGCTCGTCACCTGCGGCGGGGCGTTCGACCGCGCGCGCGGCCACTACGTCGACAACATCATCGTGTACGCCTCGATGATCGACGACGCCTCGTGACCCCGACCGCCCCCCGGCCCGGGGAGGCGGGTGGGCGGACGGCGGACGGCGGCCGGTGCGGCGGAGCCGGGCCTCCCGCCCTTCGTCTTCTAGACCTCAACGTCCACCTTTAGGTGGGTGTGCAGGACTCCGATCCGCTTCTACCGTCCTGTGCATGGTGCAAACGATCGAGGTCTCGGACCTCCGTAAACGCTACGGGGACGTCCGGGCCGTGGACGGGGTGACATTCGGGGTCGAGGAGGGCGAGTTCTTCGGCATCCTCGGCCCGAACGGCGCGGGGAAGACGACGACGCTGGAGATCGTCGAGGGGCTGCGCAAGGCCGACGCGGGGGACGTCTCGGTGCTCGGGCTCCTCCCGTGGCCGCGCAATCCGGGGCTGCTGCCCAGGATCGGCGTGCAGCTGCAGGCGTCGTCGTTCTTCGAGCGGCTGACCACCCGCGAGCAGCTGCAGACGTTCGGCTCCCTCTACGGCGTCCCCGCCAAGAAGGCCGACGCGATGATGGACCTGGTGGGGCTGGCCGACAAGGCGGACGTCCGGGTGGAGAAGCTGTCGGGCGGCCAGGCGCAGCGCCTGTCCATCGCCTGCGCGCTCGTCCACGACCCGGAACTCGTGTTCCTCGACGAGCCGACCGCCGCGCTCGACCCGCAGGCCCGCCGCAACCTCTGGGACCTGCTGCGCCAGATCAGCACGGAGGGCCGCACGGTCGTGCTGACCACCCACTACATGGACGAGGCGGAGATCCTCTGCGACCGCGTCGCCATCATGGACTCGGGCAGGATCCTCCGGCTGGGCCCGCCGGCCGTGCTGGTGCGCGGCCTGGACGCCCCGGCGCGGATCAGCGTGGCGAGCGGCGTGCTGGACGTGGCGGACGCGCGGCTGCTGCCGGGCGCCGACGAGACCGCCGACGACGGTGTCTCGCTGACCATCACCACCCGCGACCCGTCGGCGGTGGTCGCGGCCATGGCGGCCAAGGACGCCCTGGACGGCGTCCAGATCCGCGGCGCCACCCTTGAGGACGTCTTCCTGGAGCTCACCGGACGGGAGTACAGGGCGTGAGCACGTTCGAGAGCTTCAAGAGCCTGTCCAGGGCCATGTACCTGGGCTTCAAGCGGGACCGGACCGCGCTGTTCTTCACCATCCTGTTCCCCCTGATGTTCCTGCTCATCTTCGGCGGGATCTTCGGGCACCAGACGACGTCCAAGGTGAACGTCCTGGAGGTCGGCAAGGCGCCGATCCTGGAGCAGGCCGTCACGCAGGGCGCCGAGCAGCTCGGCAAGGTCATGAAGGTGACGGAGACGTCCGACCGCGCCGCCGCCCTGCGCAAGGTGGAGAAGGGCGACGCGGATGCGGCCGTGGAGCAGCGCGGCGGCCGGCTGATCGTGCACTACTCCGCCGCCGACCAGGTCAAGTCGGGGACGGTCCGGGGGCTGATGGACTCGATCGTCCAGTCCGCGAACCAGCAGGCGACCGGCAAGCCGCCCGCCTACACGATGTCCGCCCAGCAGGTGGAGGACGACTCGCTGAAGGCCATCCAGTTCTTCACCCCCAGCCTCCTCGGCTGGGCACTGGCGTCGGCCGGCGTGTTCGGGGCGTCCCAGACGCTGGTGTCGTGGCGGACCAAGGGCATCCTGCGCCGCCTCCAGCTCTCCCCCGCCCCGATCCCCACCGTGTTCGCCGCGCGCGTCGCGGTCAGCCTCGTCATCGCGCTCGTGCAGTTCGCACTGTTCGTGCTCGTGGCGCAGCTTCCGATGTTCGGCCTGCGGCTGAGCGGCGCCTGGTGGATGTCCATCCCGATGGTGATAGCCGGCGTGCTCGCCTTCCTGTCGATCGGGATGCTGATCGGCGCGTGGGCCAAGACGCAGGAGACCGCCCAGGCGGTGACGCAGCTCGTCGTCCTGCCCATGGCGTTCCTGGGCGGGTCCTTCTTCCCGCTGGACGAGGCGCCGGGCTGGATGAAGACGCTGTCCTACATCTTCCCGCTCCGGTACCTGAACGAGGGGATGCTCAACGTGATGGGACGCGGCCTGGGGCCCATGTCCGCACTGCCCCAGATCGGTGTCCTGCTGGCCGTTGCGGTGGTCGGCGCGCTGATCGCCGTGCGCCTGTTCCGATGGGAGGCCGTCTAATGTGACCTCGGTCACTTAATGGGCCATTCTGCTCTGGGCGTACGCGGAACCGGGTTGGGAACGCCAGCGTCGGGTTAGATGTTGTCCTAAGTACCGACCCCGAGCATGAGGAAGGTGCCGTGACTGGAGCCCTTGCCCCAACCAAGCCGCTGACCGTCGCCGACCGATGCGACCGCTGCGGCGCCCAGGCCTACGTCCGTGCTGTCCTTGTAGGCGGCGGCGACCTTCTGTTCTGCGCCCACCACGGACGCAAGTACACAGAGGCGCTCCGTGCCAACGGGGCCGACATACAGGACGAGTCCGACCGGCTCATCGAAACCCCGGCCGCCGCTCCCCCCGAGGAGCGGTAGATCTCCCAAATAGAAACTCGATGGACGGCGGTCACCGGAGACGGTGGCCGCCGTTCCGCATTTCGCCCGTTCGACCCGATCCAGAGCCCAATCAGGCCAACTTCACAGGGTCATTCACTGATTACATAACGTCACTGAATTCGGTCGCCCCTGTGATGCCGATCACCGAGTCCACGCGCTTCTCACCTGCCGGTGACATTCTTCACTCGGTAGTGGTAGCCCCCGGCTTCCGTGAACCCCTCGGACGCGTACATCGCCCTTGCGGGCGCGTTCCGCTCGACGACCACCAGGTACGCCGACTCGCACCCCCGCTCGCGTCCCCAGCCGAGAAGAGCCCGCAGGACGCGGCGCCCCAGGCCCCGCCTGCGCGCGTCCGGCGCGACGGCCATGGCATAGATGCCGAGCCACTCCCCCTGCGGGACGCCCCGGCCGACGGCGACACCGTCCAGGGACGCGTAGCCGGCGGGTACGCCGGTGAGGATCTTCTCCGCCATCGGCAACTGGTGGTCGTACCGGCCGTCCACCGACCACCACAGGTCGAGCCATCCGCTGGACGGCGCCTCGGCGATCTCCACACCGTCGCTCTCGTAGTGCCCGGACAGGTCGGTCTCCATCGCGATCGTCGGATCGACCAGTTCGTAGCCCCGGCCGTCCAGGAACCCGTCGATCCCCTCCGGACGTGCCTGGGAGTCCACTGAGAACACGGTGGGCAGGCCCAACGCGGTGTAGAAGCGCTCAGCATGCTCGACGGCAGGGCCCACGTCCCCGGGGTCGCCCCAGGGCAGGACGGAGTTGGCCCGCTTGGTCACCCCGTCGGCGTGGCGCAGCAGCCAGCCGCCCATATCCTTGGTGGACGGCGCGGGCCATGCCCCGGCGACGAGTTCGCCCAACCGTGCTTCCAGAGACCGCGCCATCTGTCACCGCTTTCGGGGGGATCGTGCACATCCTGCTGCCGCCGTCGGAGAAGAAGGCTACCGACGGGGACGGCCCTCCCCTCGACCTGGCCTCGCTGAGCTTCCCCGAACTGAACCCGGTGCGGAAGCGCGTCCTGGCGGCCCTGGGCAAGGTCTCCAGGCGCAGGGACGCGCCGGACGTCCTCGCCCTGCCACCAGGCCAGGCGGACGACGCGCTCGCCCGCAACAAGGTGCTGCGCGAGGCGCCCACGCTCACGGTCGCCCGGCTCTACACCGGCGTCCTCTACGACAACCTCGACCTCCCCGACCTGGACGCCGAGGCCGCGGCCGGGCAGATCATCGTCTTCTCGGGCCTGTGGGGCGCCCTGAGGCTCACCGACCGCGTCCCGCCCTACCGGTTGGCCATGGCGGTGTCCCTGCCGCCTGCGGGCCGTCTGGGGACGCTGTGGCGCCCGGCGATGCGCACGGCGCTCCCGGGGGACGGCGACCTGGTCGTCGACATGCGGTCCGGGCCGTACGCGTCCGCGTGGAAGGCGCCGCAGCCGGCCGTCGCCGTCCGCGTGTTCCGCGAACGCCTCGTCGGCGGCAGCCCCTCGGGGGTGGCGGGGCGTAGCCATGGGGGTGAAACACAGCGGACGGTCGTCAGCCACATGGCCAAGGCCACCCGCGGCCGGATCGCCCACGACCTCCTCAAGGCGGGCGCCGCGCCGCGCACCCCCGAGGAACTCCTCAAGGCCGTCGCCGGCCTGGGGCACGCGGTCGAGCTGAACGGCCCCCACCTCGACGTCGTCCTGCACGACTGACGCCCGCCGTCGACCGCACACCGGGCCGGGCCACGGGGGTAAAGCGGAGCGACAGCGCGAAAGAGCAGGACCCCGCGCGCGGCGCGGGGTCCTGCTCCTCGTTCGGTCGTCAGGCCGCCGGGTCAGTCCAGGTAGTCGCGGAGCACCTGGGAGCGGGACGGGTGGCGCAGCTTCGACATGGTCTTGGACTCGATCTGGCGGATGCGCTCACGGGTCACCCCGTACACCTTGCCGATCTCGTCCAGGGTCTTCGGCTGGCCGTCGGTGAGGCCGAACCGCATCGACACCACGCCGGCCTCGCGCTCGCTGAGCGTGTCCAGGACGGAGTGGAGCTGCTCCTGCAGCAGCGTGAAGCTGACCGCGTCGGCCGGGACGATGGCCTCGGAGTCCTCGATGAGGTCGCCGAACTCGCTGTCGCCGTCCTCGCCCAGGGGCGTGTGCAGGGAGATGGGCTCGCGGCCGTACTTCTGGACCTCGACCACCTTCTCCGGCGTCATGTCGAGTTCCTTGGCCAGCTCCTCCGGGGTGGGCTCGCGGCCCAGGTCCTGGAGCATCTGCCGCTGCACGCGGGCCAGCTTGTTGATGACCTCGACCATGTGCACCGGGATGCGGATGGTGCGGGCCTGGTCGGCCATCGCGCGGGTGATCGCCTGCCGGATCCACCAGGTGGCGTACGTGGAGAACTTGTAGCCCTTGGTGTAGTCGAACTTCTCGACGGCGCGGATCAGGCCGAGGTTGCCCTCCTGGATGAGGTCCAGGAAGAGCATGCCGCGGCCGGTGTAGCGCTTGGCCAGCGAGACCACCAGGCGGAGGTTGGCCTCCAGCAGGTGGTTCTTCGCGCGGCGGCCGTCCTCGGCGATCCACTCGAAGTCCTCGAGGTCCTCTTCGGACATCGTCGGACCGGACACGGCGAGCCGCTCCTCGGCGAACAGGCCGGCCTCGATGCGCTTGGCGAGCTCCACCTCCTGCTCGGCGTTGAGCAGCGGGACCTTGCCGATCTGCTTGAGGTAGTCCTTCACCGGGTCGGCGGTGGCGCCGGCGGCGGCGATCTGCTGGGCGGGCGCGTCCTCGTCGTCGTCGCCGAGGGTGAAGCCCTCCTCCTCCGCGGCGGGGGTGCCCTCGGCGCCCTGCTTGGCGGCGGCGGGGGCGGCGGCCGCCTTCGCGGCGGGCGCGGCCGGGGCGGCCTCCTCCTCGTCGGTGTCGGACTCCTCGGCCTCGGCGGCCGTGTCGTCCTCCAGCTCGACGTCGAGGTCGGCGAGGTCCTCGTCGAGGTCGACCTCGACCTCGTCGTCGACCTCGGGGTCGGTGCCCTTCTTGGCCGGCGCGGCCTTGACGGGCGCGGCCTTGACGGCGGCGCCCTTCTTGGCGGGCGCGCCCTTCTTGGCCTTGGCGGCCTTGGCGCCCTTGGCGGGCGCGGCCTTCTTGGGCGCGGGCGCGGCGGCGGCCGGGCGCGGCTCGGCGACGGCCTCCGCGGGCGCGTCGTCGCCGACGACGGCGGTCACCGTGTCGGGCTGCTCCTTGGCGGCGGCCGCGGTCTTCGGCCTGCGCGCCGCCGCCGGCGTCGCGCGCTTGCGCGGACGCTTGGGCGCCGCGGAGTCGGCAGCGCTCACCATGACGGTCACACCCTCCTTGCTGAGGCTCCGCAGAATGCTGGAGGCCTTCGACACGGGGATGTCGGCCTCCTCGAACGTACGGCGTACGTCGTCGGCTTCGAGGTAACCCTGGGACCGTCCACGCTCGATCAGTTGCGCGATGACGTGATCGTGCAGATCCGACGCTTTCGAGGTCGAGCTAGCAGGCGACACAAATACCTCTCGAACGAACGTGTGGCTTGGTTGACCCAAGTGCCCTGACGGGCCCGGCCTCACACTGGGTGGGACCACACACGGAGCGGACCACCGGTGCGGGACCGCAGCGTACCCGCTCTGTCTGGGTCAAGCATTCTGGCACTGCTGCGCGTTCCACCCTGAAGTCCTACCCGGTAACTCTCCACCTTAGAGGGCGCCGGGCGGTCCTTCGAACGTGCTACTCCGTCTTCACGCGGTCTTCGCGCGGTCTCAGGCGGGTTTCACGCCGGCTTGGGCGGGACGTGCAGGGCGAGCACGGTCACATCGTCCACCTGCTCGTATCCGGCAAGCATCCGATCGACCAGGAAGTCGACGACTCTCTCGGGATCTCCTACCACTTCAGGTGGGGCGTCCGCGGCCACGGCGACAAGCTCGTTCAGCCCGGCGTCCACCCCACGCCTACGGTTCTCCACAAGTCCATCGGAATAGAAGACCACAGTGTTGCCGGTTTCGATGGAAAAATTTGTCTGCTGCCGCTGGCTGGGCCAGCCGAGCGGCGTCCCCGGCTCCAGCGTGCTGACCCGCGCGGGCTCGTCCGGCGAGATCAGCAGGGGCGGCGGGTGGCCCGCGTTGCTGAACTCCCCCTGCCCGGTCTCGGGGTCGATGACCACGTACGCGACCGTGGTGAACTGCTCCTCGTCCTCGGTCGCGCTGAACAGCCGGTCGAGGCCGGCCAGGACCGCGGCGGGGCGCGGATCGTTCAGCGCGAGCGCGCGCAGGGCGTTGCGGACGCGGCCCATTCCGGCCGCGGCGAGCACGCCCTTGCCCATGACGTCGCCGACGGCGACGGCGAGCCGGTCGTCGGGGAGGCGGAACACGTCGTACCAGTCGCCGCCGACCTGGACGTGCCTCGTCGCGGGGTTGTAGCGGGCGGCCAGCACCATGCCCGGCAGCTGCGGCAGGTCGCTCGGCAGGAGGCTGCGCTGCAGCTCCTCGGCGGTCTTGTGCTCGCGCTCGAACAGCAGGGCGCGCTCGACGGCCAGGGCGCACTGCCCGGCCAGCGCCTCCAGGAAGACCCGCTCCTCCTCGGTGATCTCCCGGGGCCGGGTGAAGGAGAAGCGCAGCGCGCCGATCGGGGCGCCCGCCGCGAGCAGCGGCAGGCCCACCCAGGCGCGCTCCTCGGTGTGCTGGGCGAACAGGTCGCGCTCGCCGTGGCCGAGCTGCAGCCGCAGGCTGTCGGGGTGCTCGGCCAGGAACGGCCGGCTCTCGCGCACCGCCACCGACATCACGGTCTGGTCGCTGACCTTGATGTCGTCGCGGGAGGGCGGGCTCGCCTCGGGCTCCCCCTGCTGGGACGGCGCCACGATGCTGAGGCGCAGCTTGTCGTCGTCCAGCAGCGCCACGGCCGAGTAGTCGGCGCCGATGGCGGACCGGCCGACCTCGGTGATGACCTGGACGACCTGGGAGACGGTCAGGGCCTCGGCGAGCATCGAGGTGGCCTGCTGGAGGCGCGCGGTGCGCAGCGCGGCCGCCGACAGCTGCTCGGTCAGCCGGCCGCGCATCTCCTCGGCCTCGCGCTGCCCGGTGACGTCGGTGTTGGCGCCGACCCACTCGATCACCGCGTCGCCCTGCCAGATCGGCACGGCCCGGACGTCGAAGTGCCGGTAGGTGCCGGTCTTGGTGCGGACGCGGTAGTTGGTCTCGAAGACCCGGTTCTCCTCGACGCAGTCCCGCCAGGCGGTCTCGATGCGCGGGCGGTCCTCCGGGTGCACCACCGACAGCCAGCCGCCGACCGCGTAGTCGTCCGGCGTCTGCCCGGTGATCGCGCGCCACTCGGGCGCGTCGTCGATCACGCCGCCGCCCGGCGCGGCCACCCACACCACCTGCGCGCTGGCCTCCACGAGCGAGCGGTAGCGCTGCTCCTTGCGGCGGATGACCTCCTCCGCGCGGCGTCGCTCGGTCACGTCCAGCGCCGTCAGGACGACGCCGAGGTGCTCGCCGTCGCCGTTCCGGGCGGGCAGCCACGTGCAGGCCAGGATGCGCTCCTCGACGGCCGTGGCGACGCCCGAGGCGTCCTCCGGCGCGTCGCCGGCCTCCCTGGCCGGGACGACCAGGTCCAGATCGCTGACCGTGCGGTCCTCGTCGATCACCCTCCGCAGCGCGGTCTCGAACGCCGCGGCCGGCGCCTCGGGCAGCACCTCGGACGGTCTGTGCCCGTGCAGATCGCGCACGGGCACGCCGAGCAGCCCGGCGAGCGCGTCGTTGGCCCTGCGGCAGCGCAGTTCGCGATCGAAGAACGCCAGCCCGCCGGGGGCCTCTTTCAGCAAGGTCGCGTACAGCGCGGCGTCGGACGCATCCATGGGCTGCCCCTCCACCCCTGAGACGCGGGGATGCGGGACGGACGTCTCGGTGCTCAAGGACAACACCTCCGCCCCAGAGGGTCCCGTACCGCGCGGCAAGTTTTCATCACTATGAGTGAATGGGAGCAGGCTAGCGCTCCCGCCTCCATCACAACACCGGTCGGAGTCAGGTATTCATCATCCCGATGGTTCGCCGTGTACGGAAGACCTGCTGAACATCCTTGTCCCTTCGGCCCCGGACGAACACGTCGGATTCGGACGCCATCGCAGGCGGGCGCGGGAGGCGGCCCGCCGCGGACGGCGAGTAGGAGATGTTACGGCCCCGAGCCGTGACGGCGCGTCAACTTCCCCACGCCGGGTGTGTCTTCCCCTTGGCGGACTTACCCGGCGGCCTTACTTGGCGGACTTGGCGGACTTGGCCGCGGCCTTCTGCTCCTGCTTGAAGGCCCGCACCTTGGCCAGGGATTCGGGGCCGGTGATGTCGGCCACCGAGCGGTGGGAGCCTTCCTCGCCGTAGGCGCCGGCGGCCTCGCGCCAGCCGTCCGGGCGAATGCCGTACTGCTTGCCCAGGAGGGCCAGGAAGATCTGCGCCTTCTGCTTGCCGAAGCCGGGCAGGGCGTTGAGGCGCTTGAACAGCTCCTTGCCGCTGTCGACGCCCTTCCACACCTGCTCGGCGTCCCCGTCGTAGTTCTCCACGAGGTACCGGCTCAGCTGCTGGACGCGCTTGGCCATCGAACCCGGGTAGCGGTGGACGGCCGGCTTCTCCGACAGCAGCGCGGCGAACCGCTCGGGGTCGCAGGCGGCGATCTCGTGCGCGTCCAGGTCGTCGGCGCCGAGCCGCCGGGCGATGGTGTAGGGGCCGGAGAACGCCCACTCCATCGGGATCTGCTGGTCGAGCAGCATGCCCACCAGCGCGGCCAGCGGGCTGCGTCCGAGCAGCTCGTCGGCTTCCGGACGCTGTGCGAGGTGAACCTTCGTGGCCATGGGGCCAGCTTAGGGCGGGGCCGGCTCAGGGCGGGGCCGGCTCAGGGCGGCCCCGAAATCTGTCAGAAGTGTTACGTGCGCCGCCGGGCGCTGGCGGCGCCCGGCGCGCGGTGCTCGAATGGAGCGGTGAGCGAGGAAGAGCGAGCGAAGGGCAGCCCCGTCGGACGGCGGGTCGTGCTCGGGATGCTCGGCCTCGGCGTCGCGGGGGTCGCCGTGGGAGCGTCCGTCCAGGACAGGGTGAGCAGGGCCCTGGCGCCGGTGGGGCCGATCGGGGACGTCCTGCCGGCCGCCGGCGGGTTCCGCTACTACTCCGTCACCTACGGGGTGGACCGGCACAGCGCCGCCACCCACCGGGTGACCGTCGGCGGCCTGGTCGAGAGGCCGCGGGCGTTCCGGCTGGCCGATCTGGCCCGGCTCCCCCAAACCGTCCTGGACCGCGATTTCCAGTGCGTGACGGGCTGGCGGGTCCCGGACGTGCACTGGGTGGGCGTCGCCCTGCCCGACCTGCTGGACGCGGTCGGCGTGTCGCCGCAGGCCCGCGCCGTCACGTTCACGTCGTTCGACGGGGTCTACACGGAGTCGCTGACGCTGGAACAGGCGCGCCGCAGGGACGTCCTGGTCGCGACCCAGATGGACGGCAAGCCGGTCACCCACGACCACGGCGGGCCCACGCGGCTCTACGTGGCGCCCATGTACGGCTACAAGTCGCTGAAGTGGCTCGGCGGCATCGAGGTGACCGACAAGGTCGAGCCGGGCTACTGGGAGAACCTCGGCTACGACGTGGACGCCTGGGTCGGGCGGTCGAACGGGCGTGACGATGCACCCACCTGAGGAACACCCACATGAAGAACACCGGCGTGAGGGACACCGGCGTGAGGGACACCGGCACGGCGCGTCCAGGTGGCTGGTGCGGTTCACGCGGGCGGAGCGGTCGATCCATCATGTGACCGCCCTGCTCATGCTCGCCTGCCTGCTGACGGCCGCGATGCTCTACCTGCCGGTGCTGTCGACGCTGGTCGGCCGCAGGGAGATGGTCAAGACCGTGCACGTCTGGTGCGGATTCGCTCTGCCCGTGCCGATCGTGCTGGGGTTGCTCTCCCGTGCGTTCAGGGCCGATCTCTCGCGGCTGAACAGGTTCTCTCCGCATGACTGGGAATGGCTCAGGCGCGGCGACCGCAGAGCCGTGCGGGGCGGGCGCGGGATCCTGCCGGTGGGCAAGTTCAACGCCGGTCAGAAGCTCAACGCGGCTTTCACGGCGGGCGCCGTCCTGGTCATGCTCGGCACGGGCGAGATCATGACGTTCCCCGGGCCGTGGGACGACCGGTGGCGGACGGGCGCCACGTTCGTCCACGACTGGCTGTTCCTCGTCATCGCCGTCGTCACCGCCGGGCACCTGTGGGAGGCGCTGCGGGACCGGGACGCGCTCACCGGGATGCTGACCGGGCGGGTCGGCCGCGACTGGGCGGCGCGCCACCACGCGGACTGGGCCGACCGGGCCGACCGGGCGAGCAGGGCGAGCAGGGCGGGCAGGGCGGGCAGGGCGGGCAGGGCGGGCAGGGCCGACCGGGCCGGCACCGGGACGTCGGCCGAAGCCGGTCCGGAATTTGCCGAACGTCGCCCCGACATCTCTTGACTCTCCCCGCAAAAGCGCTGGAATGGGACATCGAGGCGGGGTTTTCACGGAAGCTCCCACCAGGGTCGATCCGTGCCGCGCTCCGCCTCGGCCGGCGGCGTCCCCGTCCGCCGGAACCCCGTGCGCGGAGGTGTACGCAAGATGCCTGCACTGGCCGATCACCGAAGCGAGACCCGCGACGCGCTCGCCCGGCGGCTCTGCGACGAGTTCGCCGTCTTCCCCTCGGACGCCGTCCGGCGGTGCGTGGCCGACGTCCAGGCGTGCATGGCCCATCTGGGGCTGGAGGCCACGCCCGCCAGAGTCGAGCGGATGGCGCGCGAGCACCTCACCGGGGTGTTGAAATCGGAGCCGCCGTCCGGGCGGGTCTCCGGCGGAGGCATCGACGGCTGAGGCGGCGGCCAAGGTGCCGGCGGCCGGGCGGGACGCCCCAGGGCGGATGCGGATCTTCGGCCATGCCCTGGACATCGCCCGCGCGGGATCTGAGAGGCTAGGAGGGTGAGTCCCCGCAGCCCCAACCGCCCCTCCGGGGATCCTGCCCGGGACGGCTCCGCACCCCCGGACGAGGTCTCGGCGATCTTCGACGGCATGCTCCGGCACGCCCGCGAACTCCTCGCCGTGCGCAGCCCCCTGGACGCGGAACTGATCGTCAGCGAGATCCTCGGCTCCTGGTGGGGCCACCGGGTACCGGGCGGCGACGTCGAGGAGGTCATCGGCGAGGCGCTCGCCGACCATGCGGCCGCCGCCGGAACGCCCGCCGCGCTGGCACTGCTCACCGGGATGGCCTACCTGGGCACGCCCCGGCAGGCGGCCAGGGCCGAGCGCGCGGCGCTGGACCTGATGGCCGGCGGCGTGGGGCGGCCCGGATGGGCCGACCGCGTGGGGATGGTCGAGCCCGAGGGGTGCTTCGTCTCCCGGGACGTCTACGGCGACCAGGACTCCGTCGTCTGCACCTACACCTACGGCGGCACCGAGCGGCACGCCCTGGTCGTCGTGGTCGACCGCACCAAGGCCGGCACCCTCCGGCCGTCCGCCGACCCGTTCGGCCCGTCCGCGCCGGCCGAACCGCCGCCGGTGAGCGGGATGGTCAGGGACGCGTGGGTCTCCTCCAGGGTCGACACGCTCCTCGACAGCTGCCGGCGGGAGGGCCGCGACAACCCGCTGATGCGGTTCGAGGAACTCGACCCGCGCGATGCCAGGGCGCTGCTGCAGAGCGCCCTGGAACTCACCGACGCCATCGACGACCCGCCGGTGAACGAGAACTTCGGCTCCTACCACGCGTTCGTGCGTGCGCGGGTGGAGATCCTGCCGCCGGGCGGGCGGCTGCCCCAGCCGCCGGTGTACGGGCGCGACAGGCGGGCGACGATCGCGGCCCGCTTCCTCGCCTCGGACGAGGCGGAGGGCCTGTCGGACCTCTCCGCGGCGAGCCGGTGCGCGGACCGCATCATCGACTACGGCTGCACCCACGACTTCGGCCGGCCGCTGCGCGTCTCGCCGGTCAAGTGCGAGATGTTCCTCCTCGACTGGCTGCCGAGAAAGGTTCTGCTGTCCCCGACGGAACAGGAAGCGGTCCCCCACGTCCTGGCCGCCTGGGTCCGGTGGGCGGGCAAGCGCACCGGCCTCCCGGAAGAGGGCGTCAGGGCCACCCTGGACGCCCTGTGGGACGCGACGGCGAAGTTCGCCGAGGCCTACCGGGATCCGGCCGCATCCGGCCTCGACCGCGATCTGGTCGCCCGGCTGCTGCCCGACGGCGACCTCGAGGCCCTCCCCCGGCGCGCGTTCGCCCTGCCCTTCCTGTCGGGCACCCACCGGAGGTCGGGCAGGCACGGGTTCATCAACCTGTCGAAACTCGATCCGGCCGATCCCGACGACCGCCGCGCGATCCTGGAGTTCGAGCACCCGGGAGCCGACGAGGCGCACCTCGAAGCGCACGAGGTGCTCGCGGAGAGGCTGTGGCACGACCGCCCGCCGCAGCTGTGGACGACCGCCCAGGCGCTGCTGGACGTCGGGTACGAACGGCACGAGATCCTGCATAAGCTCATCGGCGTCATGGACCGTTCTGGGGACGACCCGGACGCCCTCCGCGAGGCCCTGCGTGTCCTGCGTCACGAACCCCCGCCCGGGTGAACTCCCGGTTTGCGCGCGGCGCCCCCTGCGACAATCATCGGGACCCGGGCATGGTCTCGCCGGGTCTCGGGGGCCCGTGGGACCGGCCCCCCGGTCGTAGGGAGTGATCTTGTTGGAGTGGTCCGAGTTCGCCCGGCGGCTGGGACGTGAGCTGGCGGGGCTCGAGCGCGACACGATCCTCATCGTGCGCGAGCGGGATGAGAGCCGTCACTACGTCCAGGCCATGCGCGAGCCCGACCGGCTCTATGCCGAGGCCGTGAGCAACAACTTCCTGGACGGGCCGCTGCTGCTGACGCCGGCCGACGAGGAGGTCATGAGCGACGCGGGCTGGCGCCCGCCCGCCGACCCCGCCCCGCGCAACTGGTGGACGGAGCTGCCGGAGGCGGGCGTCCCCGGCGGGATGCCGAGCGTCACCGACGGCGACTACTCGCGGCTGGCCGACGTGATGGTCACCGCCCTGCGGGACGTCCAGGGCGTCCGGCGCCCCTCCGACCTCGTGTACGAGTCGTTCCACCGGCATGGGAACGGCCTCATCGAACTGCTCGATTTCGGTATCGACGTCGCCGACCCGTCGCGCGTGAACAAGAAGCGGGGCACGCCCGGCGGCGCCCTCTCCGGGACGGGCCCGCTGCAGGGGCTGCCGACCGGTCTTCCCCCTGCGGGCACGCCGATGCCGCTGTCGACGGAGGGGGTGCCGGGCGCGGGCGCCGACCTCCTGGAGCCCCGGCTGGCCGAGGCCAAGGCGAACGGCGACAACACCACCTACTTCGCCCTGCTGGAGGACGCCGACCTGGTGCTCCCGGCGAGCGCCTCCGCCGTGGAGGACCCCGACCGCACGGAGTTCCCCACCATCGCGATCGGCGGCGACACCTACGTCACGGTGTTCACCTCGCCCGGCGCGCTGGCGCGCACCGGCGACCGGCATCCCGCCCTGTACCGCCGCACCTCGTTCACGCGGCTCGCGTCCGGCTGGCCCGACCCGGCCTGGCGGGTGGCGATCAACTGGGGGCTGCCCAGCGAGGTGCTGCTCGACTCGTCCGTCCTCGGGCGGCTGACCGGCGGCCGGGACGCGGCGCCCCCCGCCGCCGGGCCGGACCTGCCCAATCCGTACGGGACGGTCGACCCGCACGCCCTCTCCGGGCCGAACCCCGTCGCGGGCGGCGCGCCTCCCGGCCTGAACGGCTCACCTCCCGGCCTGAACGGCTCGGCCTCCGGCGTGAACGGCTCGGTGCCTGGGACGAACGGCTCGGCCTCCGGGACGAACGGCGCGGACCCCGGCATGAACGGTGCGGGGCCCGGAGCGGACGGGCCGTACGACGACTCGCACACGGCGATCGACCCGTACACGGCGGCGGACCTGCGGGCGGCCCTGGAGGCGGGGTCGGCGGAGCCCGCGGCGCGCGAGCCCGCCCCGCCGCTGGGCGCACCGGCCGACAGGCCGGCGGACAAGCCGGCCGACGGGCCGAGCGGCAGGGCACCGGACGACCGGCCCCCGAACGACCCGCTGACGGCCGGCCCGGCGCCGAGCGACCCGGCACCGGACCCGGAACCCGACAGAGCACCCGACAGGGCACCCGACAGGGCAGCCGACAGGGCAGCCGACAGGGCAGCCGACAGGGCACCGACCAGAGCGCCCGACAGGGCGCCGGTCCCCGAGCGGAAGCCGGCGGGCGTCCCGATGAGGCTGCCCCACGGCACGCGGCTCTGGCGGTCGGCGGGGGACGGTGACGAGACGCCGCTCGCGGTGTACGACGCCATCGGCGGTGTCTGGGCACCGGTGCGGGCGGACGCGGTTCCGGCTCCCTGGGCCGAGTGACGCACCGTTCGGCTACCGTCGAGTCGGCTACCGTCAAGTACGGAATCCTCACCCCGCGGACGTGAAAGTGGATCCCGAGTGGACTGGAACGACTTCTCCAAACGGCTGACCCTGGAGCTTTCGCGGCTGCCGGTCAAGTCGTTCCTCATCGTGCAGGGGCCCGGCGGGCTGCCCTACGTCCAGGCGATGCGGTCCGAGGGCGTGCTGGACGCGGAGGCCGTCGGCAGCGCGTTCCTACCGCGCCCGCTGGCGCCGCGGCAGGAGCGGCGGCTGAGGACGCTCGGCTGGGAGCCGCCGGACGAGGAGGAGCGCAAGAACTGGTGGGACCGGTTCACCTGGCGCGACCGCGGCGGCCGCGCGACCTCGGAGTACCTGGAGGCGTGCGCCATGCTCGCCGGCCAGATGATCGGCGCGTTCCGCGACGTGTACGGCATCGACTCGCCACTCGAACTGGTCTACCAGGCCAGCAAGGCCGGTCCGGACGGCGGGCCGCTGGCGCTGCCCGGCCTCGGCATCCCGCTGGCCGTCCCGGAGGACGAGCGCCGGTCCGCGGCGAACGCGGCGCGGGCCGCGCGGCCGTCCGGCACCGCCCTGGAGACCGCCCTCACCGAGGCGCGGGAACGCGGCGACCAGCACGGTTACCTGGAGCTCCTCGCGCGCGCGAACCTGTACCTGCCCTCGGCGGGCGAGCCGGAGGGGCGGGGCGCGGCCGGGCACCGGTTCGCCACCGCGCAGTTCGGGGACGGCACGTTCATCCTGGCGTTCACCTCGCCCGAGGCGATGGACCGCTCCCTGCAGGGGCAGGCCGTCCACCACCGGGAGGCGTCGCTGGCGGAGCTGGCCCGCCACTGGCCGCACGCCGAGTGGCAGCTCGCCGTCAACCCCGGGCTGCCGAGCGCCTGCTACCTGGACGCCAAGGCGCTCCTCGAACCGGACGCGCCCCGCAAGCCCGCGACCCCCACGCCGCCCGTCCCGACGGACGTCCACGTGGCCGGGCCCTCGACCCGTACCCGGACGCGCGGCGTCAAGCCGCCGCGCGGCGGCGCCGGCCGGCAGGCGCCCACGGCGCCGCAGCGGCCCGAACCGGTGCCCGGCCGACCGGAGCCCTCTCCGGCCGCCGCCGCGCCGCCACAGGCGCCCACAGACCCCCGCGGCGGCTCCACCGCGCCGCGACCGCCCGCCCGGACCCCGCGCCCCCCGTCGCCCACCACACCGGCACCAGCAGCCGCACAGCCCCCGACCGCTCCGTCCCCGACCACACCACCCCAGACCGCGCCGTCCCAAACCGCGCCACCCCAGACCGCGCCATCCCCGACCGCGCCGTCCCAGACCGTGCCGGTCCAGGCCACGCCGCCCCCGACCGTCCCCTCGCGCCCGTCGGCTCCGCCGCAGCGTCCCGCCGCGCCCGCCGAGCGTCCGGCCGCGGCGGCGGCTCAGCCCACGGCGCCCGCCGCGCGGCCGACCACGCCCATCCCGCGACTGCAGGATCCGGTCGCGCGTCCGCAGGGCACGGCCGCGCAGCGCCAGGCCCCGGCCCCGCAGCCGCCCGCCCCCGCGCCGCGGCCGCCGGCTCCCGAGCGGCGCCGGCCCGAGACGCCGGCGGCGCGGAAGACACCGAGTGATCCGCACGGCCTGCCCGTCGCGCCGCTCTACGGCCAGGGCGACCGGACCGGGACCGCCACCCGGCAGGAGAACGCCCCGGCGACGCAGCCCGGCGACCTCGGGTCCGCGGACCCGGCCCACGACCCGGCCAACGACCCGGCCAACGACGGGGCCCACGACGCGGTCCGCGACGGGGCCTCCCCTGGGGCGGCGCCGGTCGTGGTGATGCAGAAGGTGGTGCGGCCCGAGCATGTCCAGCACTACCTGGAGGGCGGGTACGACCTGGTCGCGGGCTACGTGCACCGCCTGCAGGACGTGCGGGAGATCAGGTCCCCGGCGGCGGTGATCCGGGCGCTCGGGCTCATGTACGAGGGGTCGCCCTTCACGCACGCGGACGAGCAGGTCTTCATGATCCGGTGGCCCGCGGTGAAGCCGCCGCTGTTCCGCCGCCCGCTCGGCGGGATCGACGAGTGGAGCATGGGCATCATCCCGGGCGGCTGGGTGATCGAGCGGGCGCCGTTCCCCGGGTCGGGGTACGCGCCGGGCGACGGCCCCGCGATCCCGGAGTTCAAGATCGAGAGTCAGCGGCTCCCGCACGGCGCCGAGCTGTACCGGCTGGACGTGCGCGGCGCGGAGGCCCTCGTCGCCGAGTACGACGCCGATCTGCGCAGGTGGCTGGTGAAACTGCCGGGAGGACGGGGATGAGCATCCGGCACGGGTTCTACGCGGGCTGGCGCGGCACCGAGTACGAGGCGAGCCCCGACGGGGACCGGGTGCGGCTCTACGCCAGGCGGCACGCCGACGGGTTCCGGCAGGTCTCGCCCGACCGGTACGTGCAGGTGGTGCCGCTGGCCGAGGTCGACGGGGTGCGGTACGTGACCACGCACTGCACGTGGCGCGGCGAGCCGTTCGTGGTGCTCGGCGAGCACGAGGGCTGGCTGCGCGTGGAGTACTGCGGCGGGAGGGCGCCGGTCGCGGAGGGGCTCGGGCTGGAGCTGTTCGACCGGGGCGTGTACCAGGCGTGGGCGTCCAGGCACGAGGTGGCGGACCTGCACGAGGAGACCGTCTGAGACGGAGAACGGGGGAGGTTCCGGACATGGCGGTCATCGATGTCAACGCCGACCTCGGCGAGGGGTTCGGCATCTGGGAGCTGGGCGACGACCTGGCGCTGCTGGACGTGATCACGAGCGCGAACGTGGCGTGCGGGTTCCACGCGGGCGACCCGCTGATCATGCGGCGGGTGTGCGCCGCGGCCGTCGAGCGCGGGGTGACGATCGGCGCGCAGGTGTCGTACCGGGACCTGGCCGGTTTCGGCCGCCGCGAGATGGACGTGGCGGCGCCCGAGCTGACCGCCGAGATCCTCTACCAGCTCGCCGCCCTCGACGGCATCGCGCGCACCGAGGGCGGACGTGTCGCCTACGTGAAGCCGCACGGCGCGCTCTACAACCGGATCAGCCGCGACGCCGTGCAGGCGCGGGCGGTGGCCGACGCGGTACGGGCGTACGACGCGTCGCTGCCGCTGCTCACCCTTCCGGGCTCCGCGGTGCATGAGGTCGCCGACGGCCTGACCGTGGTCGCGGAGTGCTTCGCCGACCGCGCCTACACGCCGTCCGGCGGCCTCGTGTCCCGCCGTGAGCCGGGGGCCGTCGTCCACGACGAGGAGGCGGTCGTCGAGCGGGCGGTCAGGATGGCCGTGGACGGCACCGTCGTCGCGGTGGACGGCAGCGAGGTCGCGCTCAAGGCCCGTTCCATCTGCGTGCACGGCGACACGCCCGGCGCGGTGGCGCTGGCGCGGTCCGTCCGCGCGGCGCTGTCCGGGGCCGGCGTCGCGCTGGAGCCGTTCGCGTGAGAGTGCTGCGGGCCGGTGACGCGGCCCTGCTCGTCGAGACGGGCGACCTCGCCACCGCGCACCGGCTCAACGCCGCCCTCCGGGACGACCCGCCGCCGGGCGTCGTGGACGTCGTGCCCGGCGAGCAGACGGTGCTCGTGGTCGCGGACGCCTCGGCCGACCTCGACCGTCTCGCCGCGCGCCTCCCGCACCTGCCGCTGCCGGACGACGCGGAGGCCGGCGCCGAGCCGGTGGAGATCCCGGTCGTCTACGACGGCGCGGACCTGGACGAGGTCGCCGGCCTGACCGGGCTGTCGCGCGAGGAGGTCGTCCGGCGCCACTCCGGGGCCGCCTACACGGTCGCCTACCTCGGCTTCTCCCCCGGCTTCGGCTACCTGACCGGCCTGGACCCGGCGCTGCGCGTGGCGCGCCGCGCGTCGCCCCGCACGGCGGTGCCGGCCGGGTCGGTGGCGGTCGCCGGCCCGTACGCGGCCGTCTACCCGTCCCGGTCGCCGGGCGGCTGGCGCCTGCTCGGCCGGACCCGGCTGCGGCTGTGGGACGTCACGCGCGATCCGCCGTCGCTGCTCCGGCCGGGCACGCGGGTCCGGTTCGTCCCCGAGGAGCCCCGTTGAACGAGCAGCCTTGCTGAACGAGGAGCGTCGTTGATCGAGGAGCGTCGTTGATCGAGGAGCGTCGTTGATCGAGGAGCGTCGTTGATCGAGGTCGTGCGGCCCGGCCCGCTGGCGACCGTGCAGGACCTCGGCAGGCCCGGCCGCGCCCATCTCGGCGTCCCGCGCTCCGGGGCCGCCGATGAGCGCGCGCTCCGGCTGGCGAACCGGCTCGTCGGCAACCCCGAGGGCGCGGCGGGCGTGGAGTTCACGTTCGGCGGCGCGGAACTGCGTTTTCGCAGGCGCGCGTGGATCGCGGTCGCGGGCGCTCCCGTTCCCGTACGGATCGACGGCCGCGCCCAGGGGACGAACGCCCCGTGCTTCGTTCCGGACGGTGCCGTGCTGGAGGTCGGCACGCCGCCGTCCGGGCTCCGCAGCTATCTCGCCGTGCGGGGCGGCGTCGTGGTCGACGAGGTTCTCGGGAGCCGCTCGACCGACCTCCTGTCCGGCCTGGGTCCCGCTCCGCTGTCGCCGGGCGACCGGCTCCCGGTCGGGTCGCCCGCGGGTTGCGCCCGCATCGCCGTGGACATCGCCCCAGCGCCGCCCATGCCGGAGACTCCCGTGCTGCGCATCCTGCCGGGCCCTCGTGACGACTGGTTCACCGAGGACTCGCTGGCCGTACTCACGTCCACGCTCTACACGGTGTCACCCGACAGCAACCGGGTGGGGGTCCGGCTGGACGGGCCTCCCCTCGTACGCGCGCGCGAAGGCGAACTGGGCAGCGAAGGCATGGTGACGGGCTCGATCCAGGTGCCGCCCAGCGGGCTGCCCATCATCTTCCTCGCCGACCATCCGACCACGGGCGGCTATCCGGTGATCGCGGTGCTCGTGTCCGCGGCCGTCGCCGACGCGGCGCAACTGCGTCCGGGCCGGCGGCTGCGTTTCCGCGTCTAGGTCAGCGGCGCCGGGACGGACCAGTCCAGGTGGGACACGTCGTTGAAGCCGCGGATGGACGACAGGTCGCCGATCCGCACCAGCAGGGAGATCGACGCGTTGTCCGGGGCGAGGAAGGCGAACGGCCGGGCGCCGGTCGTGGCGGCGAGCGCCTGCGCGATGACCCCGCCGTGGGAGAACACCGCGATGCGGCCGCCCGCGTGCGCCGCCGCGAGCCGGGTGAGGCTCTCCTCGACGCGCGCCGCGAACGCCTCGGAGCCCTCCGCGCCGGGGATGACGTCCCAGCGCTCCTCGGCCCACATCCGCTGCGCGAGCGGGTCGTTGTCGGCGACCTTCTTGCGGAACAGCCCGCCCTCCCACTCGCCGAGGAACACCTCGCGCAGGCCCGGCTCGACGCGCGGCTCCAGCCCGAGGCGGCGGGCCAGCGGCGCCGCGGTCTGCGCGGTGCGCCGCAGCGGCGTCACGTAGAGGGCGTCGAGCTTGTCGTCCCCGAGGCGGTCGGCGACCCGGTCGGCCTGCTCCCGCCCTTCGGGGGCGAGGTCGGGGTCGGCCTGGCCGTCCACGGCCGGGAACGGCCGGTCGGCCCGCGCCGGTGCCGAGGCGCCGTGCCTGACCAGAAGGATCTCGGTCGCGCCGTCCGGTGCCTTGTACCGCGTCTGCCGGTACTCGACCGGCTCATCCCGCTCGTCCACGGACCGCACCCTAGACGACCGATCCGACGCCGCGGCGAACGGCCCTCGCCCTGCCGCCGAAGACCATCGCAACGGCGGCGGCCGGACGGGGTCGTCAGGCCAGGCGGTGGGCCAGGTCGGCGAACGCGTCGCGCACGTCGTCCGCGGTGAGGAGCGTGAGGTCGTCGGCGGTGGCCCGGTCGCCCAGCCCGGCCGCCCGCAGCGCGCGGCACGCGCACGCCTTCTCGTACATGGAGCGGGCGAAGCGGCCGTTGCCGAACTCGTCGATGCGGCCCGTCCCGCAGGCGCGCTGGAAGACGAGGGCGAGGTCGTCCAGGGCGCCGTCCTCCCAGCGGTCACCGCCCTGCTCGGCGATGAGCTGGGCGATGCGGAGCAGCTCGTCCGGCCCGTAGGACGGGAAGTCGACGCGCACGTCG
Source organism: Spirillospora sp. NPDC047418 (assembly GCF_040643275.1). Classification (NCBI taxonomy): domain Bacteria; kingdom Bacillati; phylum Actinomycetota; class Actinomycetes; order Streptosporangiales; family Thermomonosporaceae; genus Spirillospora; species Spirillospora sp. NPDC047418. The sequence continues at coordinate 55,880 of NZ_JBEYTW010000019.1, read as the reverse complement.
AACCGGGACGCGAGCCCCGGGTTGGACGCGAGGAAGCGGTCCATGTCGGCCTCGTAGCCCGCGAGGACGACGACGAGCCGGTCGCGGTCGTCCTCGGCGCGCTTGAGCAGGGTCTGCACGGCCTCGGCGCCGAACGCGTCGCCGCCGGCGTATCCGGCGTTGCTCAGGGCGTACGCCTCGTCCACGAACAGGACGCCGCCGAGCGCCGAATCCACGACCTTGTTCGTCTTGAGCGCCGTCGCCCCGAGGTGCTCGCCGACGAGGTCGGCGCGCTGTGCCTCGACCACCTCGGGACGGGCGAGCAGCCCCGCCGCGGCGAAGATGCGGCCGAGCACGCGCGCGACGGTGGTCTTGCCCGTCCCCGGCGGGCCGGTGAAGACGAAGTGGCGGGTCGGCGGGCGGGTGACCAGGCCCTGCTCCTGCCGCATCCGGGCCACCTGGAGCTGCGCGGCGATCTCCCGTACCTGCCGCTTCACCGGTTCCAGCCCGATCATCGCGTCGAGCGAGCCGAGCGCCTCGTCCAGCGTCGGCGTCTCGGCGTAGCCGCGGTACCGCTCGGTGACCTCCGCGAAGGCGGCCTCCACGTCCTCGGCGCGGAGGGTGACGAGGTCGTCGGCGCTGGGCGTGGCCGGTCCCCCGGACGCGGCGGCGGCGTCCACCACGCGGACGTCCCGCGCGCGCGCCGCCGCCTCGGTCAGCGAGCGGACGAACCGCCCGTTGCCCAGTTCGTCGACGATGCCGCGCCGTTCGGCCTCGTCGAAGCGCACGGCGAGGCGCCGCCGGGCCTCCGGGTCGAGCCGGTCTTCGCGGAGGCCCGTGTGGTAGTCGGCGATCAGCAGCAGCTCGGCCGGACGGTAGGAGGGAAAGTGCACGCGCGTCCCGAAGCGCGAGGCCAGCCCGGGGTTGGAGTCGAGGAACTCGGCCATCTGCGCGTCGTATCCGGCGAGGATGACGACCAGGTTGTCGCGGTCGTCCTCGGCGCGCTTGAGCAGCGTCTGGACGGCCTCGTCACCGAAGCGGTCGGGCTGCCCTTCGGCGGAGTTGACCAGGCTGTACGCCTCGTCGATGAACAGCACGCCGCCCAGGGCCGAGTCGACGAGCCGGTTGGTCTTGAGGGCGGTCGCGCCGAGGAACTCGCCGACGAGGTCCGCCCGGTGGGCCTCGACCAGGGCCGGCTCCGGCAGCAGCCCGAAGGCGTAGAAGATCTTGGCCAGCACGCGCGCGACGGTGGTCTTGCCCGTCCCCGACGGGCCGACGAACACGAAGTGCCGCATCGGCTTCTCGGTGGGCACGCCGGCGGCGGCCCGCATGTGCGCGGCCTCGATGGACGCGGCGATCGAGCGGACCTGCCGCTTGACCGGCTCCAGCCCGATCATGTTCTCCAGTTCGGCGAGCGCCTCGGCGACGGAGATGTCCGGCGCCGCGTCCGCCCGCCGCTCCGGCGGCGGGGCGGGCGGCGGGGCGGGCACGGCCTCGGCGGCCTGCGCGGCGGCGCGCTGCTCGTGCGCAGCCTGCGCGGCCGCCCCGGCGGCTGCGGCCGGGCGGTCGGGCCGGGGCCGGTCCCGCTTGTCCGGTTTATCGAGGTTGGGCGGGTTCTTTCGCGGCCCGGTCATGGCGTCCCCCTTCGGGCTCGCCTGCTCCTGCACCCAGCCGGTCTCGTACGCCTCGGCGGGGACCGTGCGGCGGGCCCGGTCCCAGCGGTAGGCCAGGACCGCCAGGGCGGCGGCCCAGCCGGGCGCCGCGTTCGCCTCCGGCAGCGACCGGGCGGTCGCCGCCGTCGCCACCCCCGCGGCGGCCAGGGCGAGCAGGGTCGTGCTCCACGGCGCGTAGCCGCGCAGCCGGAACGCGACCACCGCCACGGGCAGGGCGAGCACGGCCAGCAGGAGTGCCGGGCTCAGGCGGGACAGGTCGTCGCCGTCCGGGAAGAGCCCGCCCAAGGGCACCGACAGCGCGAGCCAGGACCCGATGACCGCGACGACCGCCATCCCCGTGGGCGAGCGCAGCGTCAGGTGGACGACGACCAGCAGGACCACCGCGCACGCCGCCGCGCCCAGGACCGGCCCGTCGGCGACCACCGCGGCGGCCAGCACGACGGCGGTCAGGAACAGCCCGCCGAGGAACCTCAGCCCCGGCGTGATCTGGAAGTAGCGCACCCGCAGGCGCTCGAAGAGATCCCGCGTCGCGGCGTCCTTCGCCGGGCGGGAGCGGGACCTGCCGAACAAAGCCATCAGAAGCGAGTAAAGCGCAGGACCGCCCGGAACGGGACTCCCCGCACGCGGTTCGTTGCCGCCCGCCCGGCCCGCCTGGTGCGGAGCGCGGCGCCACCGGTCCCGGGACCAGGACATTTGTACTGTCCAGAAGTGGAGGTTCGGATCTGCTGCCGGCACCGGCCGGATACGTAACGTCCCGACCATGGAAGGCAGAACGAGGGAGGCGGCCGCCGAAGCCGCCGTGGTGTTCACCGGCGCGGTCAAGGACTACGGGACGGTCAGGGCGGTCGACGGGCTCGGCCTGCGCCTCGACCGGGGGACGTCCGTGGCGCTGCTCGGCCCGAACGGCGCGGGCAAGTCCACGACGATCGCGATGCTGCTCGGGCTCGTCCCGCCCGACGCGGGGACCGTGCGGGTGCTCGGCACGACGCCGCAGCGTGCCGTGCGGGACGGCCGCGTCGGCGCCATGCCGCAGAGCGGGCGGCTGATCGGCGGGGTGACCGTCCGGGAGCTGCTCGGCTTCGTCCTCCGCTCCTACGCCGCCAAGGCGCGCGGCCGGGCCGTCCCACCGCTGGCGGAGACGATGGAGATCGCGCACATCACGGACCTGGCGGGGCGGCGGGCCGACCGGCTGTCGGGCGGGCAGGCGCAGCGCGTCAGGTTCGCGATCGCGGTGGCGGGCGCACCCGAACTCCTCGTCCTGGACGAGCCCACCACCGGCCTCGACATCGAGGCGAGGCGCGAACTGTGGGCGAGCGTGCGCTCCTACGCCGAACTCGGGCGGACGATCCTGTTCTCCACCCACTACCTGGAGGAGGCCGACGACTACGCGGACCGGATCGTCGTGATCGACCGGGGCCGCGTCATCGCCGACGGCACCAGCGAGGCCATCAAGCGGCGGGTCCCCGGCCGGACCGTCGGCTTCGACCTGGACGGCCCGATGACCGTGCTGGACGGCCTGCCGGGCGTGGTCGGCAGCGAGGTGCGCGGCGGCCGCGTCCGGCTGCACACCACCGACTCGGACGCGACGGTCCTGGCGCTGGCCGAGGCCGGGATGGTCCGCAACCTGGAGGTGGCGGGGGCGGGCCTGGAGGAGGCGTTCCTCGCCCTCACCGAACGGAAGGAGGCAGTGCGATGATCCTGCGCTACGTCCGGCTCGAAATGGTGCGGCTGCTGCGCGACCCCGGCTACCTGGTCATGAGCCTGATCTCGCCGCTCACCATGTACCTGGTCTTCACCAGCCTCGACATCACCGGACGGTCCGGGGACGCGGGCGCGGTGTACGCGATGGTGGGCATGGCGGGGTTCGGCGCGGTCGGCGCCGTGCTGAACAACGGCGTGTCCATCGCCGAGGACAAGCCGCTCGGGTGGATACGGCAGCTGCGGCTGCTGCCGCTGCGGCCGTCCGAGGTGGTCGTCGGCAGGACGCTGTGCGCGATGGCCGTCACGCTGCCGCCGATCGTCTCCATCTGCCTGGCCGGCGGCCTCGTGAACGATGTGGCGCTCGGCGCGGGCCAGTGGGCGGCCGTGTTCGTGCTGCTCTGGGCGGGCATCGCGCCGATGGCGGTCCTCGGGATCGGCCTCGGCTACCTGCTCTCCGCGCAGCAGGCGCAGATGGCGGCGCTGACCTGCTACATGGGCCTGTCCCTGCTGGGCGGCCTGTGGGTGCCGATCGCCCGGTTCCCCGAGTGGCTGCAGCACATCGCCGCCGCCACGCCGATCAACCGGTACGGGGAGCTGTCCTGGCGCGTCACCGACGGGCACGCCCCGACGATCACCGGTGCCGCGCTCCTCCTGGCGTGGGCCGCCGTGTTCGCCGTGTTCGCCGCCTACTGCTACCGGCGCTCGGCCCGCACCCCGTGAACGGCGGCCCTGGGCACGGCGGCCCTGGGCACGGCGGCCCTGGGCACGGCGGCACCGTCATACCGTGGTTTCGTGAGGATGATGGAGAACGACGGGTGATCTCCTGGAAGGGCGCTCCGCACCGGCGTGTTCCCGACCTCGACCTGGAGAAGGTCGACCGCGACGGGCCGGGCGGCCACGCCTTCGTGTTCTGGCTCATCGTCCTGGTGTGGCCCCTGTGGGACGTCGCCGACGGCGGCGCGCACCCCGTGTGGCTCGCCGTCGCCGCGCTGCTGGGCTTCGCGCTCCTGCACGTCGCCGTGATCCGGACCTCGTTCGACGGGCGCGTCCCGATACGGGTGCCGATCGTGCTGCTGGTCGCCGAAGCGGGCGTCGCGTCCGCCGCGTCACTGGCCTTCCACGGCCACTGGTTCACGATGTTCCCGCTGCTCGGGCTCGCCGCCGGCGTCCTCGTCGGGCACATGCCGCGGAACGGGCGCGGGCCGGAGCTTCCGATGCTCATCGGCATCGGCGGCGTGTCGGCCCTCGGCGTCCTGGTGGGCTGGGCGGGCGGCGAGGACGCCGGCGCCCTCGTCGCGAACTGGTACGGCACCGCGACAGCGGGCGTGGTGACCGCGGTCATCCTGCGGCTGTTCACCGTCATCGGCATGCTCCGCGACGCCCGCGAGGAGCTCGCCGAGGCGGCCGTGGCCCGCGAGCGGCTGCGCTTCTCCCGCGACCTGCACGACCTGCTCGGCCACACGCTGTCGCTCATGGTGGTCAAGGCCCAGGCGGTGCGCCGCGTCGCCGCGCGCGACCCGGCGGTGGCCGCCGAGCAGGCCGCCGACATCGAGACCGTCGGACGCCGGGCGCTGGACGAGGTGCGGCAGGCGGTCGGCGGCTACCGCGGCCGCGGCCTGGCCGGCGAGCTGGACGCCGCCCGGACGGCGCTGTCGGACGCCGGTGTCGACGCCGCCGTCCGGCGCACCGGGCCCGCGCCGCCGCCCGACGCGGACGCGCTGCTCGGCTGGGCCGTGCGCGAGGGGGTCACGAACGTGATCCGGCACAGCGGCGCCGCGCACTGCGAGATCACGGTCCGCGCCGACGAGCGGACGGCCGCCCTGACGGTGCTGGACGACGGAGCGGGCAAGGGCGCGACGAGCGGCGGCAGTGGCGGCGGCGGTGGCCTCGGGCTGCGCGGCCTCGCCGAACGGCTGGCGGCGGCCGAAGGGACCGTCGAGGCCGGTCCCGCGCCCGGCGGCGGCTTCCGGCTCGTGGTCGAGGTCCCCCTGCGGACGGGCGCGGGTGGACAATGAGCGGTGTGATCAGGGTTCTGCTCGCCGAGGACCAGGGCATGATGCGGGGCGCGCTCGCCCTGCTGCTCGGCCTGGAGGAGGACGTCGAGGTCGTCGCCGAGGTCGGCGACGGCGCGCGGGTGCTGCCGGAGGCGCTGCGGACCGTCCCCGACGTCGCCGTGCTCGACATCGAGATGCCCGGCCGCAGCGGCCTCGACGTGGCCGCCGACCTGCGCCGCGAGCTGCCCGCCTGCAAGGTGCTGATCGTCACAACGTTCGGGCGACCCGGCTACCTGCGCCGCGCCATGGACGCCGGGGCGAGCGGGTTCCTGGTCAAGGACGGCCCCATCGAGGACCTGGTCGCGGCCCTGCGGCGCATCCTGGCCGGGGAGCGGGTCGTCGACCCGGCGCTGGCGGCGGCGGCGCTGTCGGTGGGCCCGAACCCGCTGACCGGCCGGGAGCGGGACGTGCTGGCGGCCGCGGCCGACGGGTCGACCATCGCCGACATCGCCGGGCGCCTGCACCTGTCGGAGAGCACCGTCCGCAACTACCTGTCCGCCGCGATCGGCAAGACCGGGACGCGCAACCGCATCGAGGCGGTCGGCACCGCGCGGCGCAACGGCTGGCTCTGACCCGCGCCCGCGGGCCGCTGCCATGATGGGCCGATGCGGATCCTGCGTACGCCCGACGAACGCTTCGGCGACCTCCCGGACTTCCCCTACGAACCGCGCTACGCCGACGTCCCGTCCCAGGATGGCGGCGGAACCCTGCGGATGGCCTACGTCGAGGCGGGCCCGCCGGACGGCCCCGTCGTCCTGTGCCTGCACGGCGAGCCGAGCTGGTCGTTCCTCTACCGCCGCGTGATGCGCGTCCTGGCCGGCGCGGGGCTGCGCGTCATCGTGCCCGACCTGGTCGGTTTCGGCCGTTCGGACAAGCCCGCCGAGATGACCGACCACACCTACGCGCGCCACATCGAGTGGACGCGCTCGCTGGTGTTCGACGCCCTCGGCCTGCGGGACGTGACCCTCGTCGGGCAGGACTGGGGCGGCCTCATCGGCCTGCGCCTGGTGACCGCGCACCAGGACCGGTTCTCCCGCGTCGTCGCCGCCAACACCGGACTGCCCACGGGCGACTTCCCGATGCCGGAGACGTGGCTGAAGTTCCGCCAGTCCGTCCGCACCGCGCCCGAGTTCGACATCGCCCGCAACATCGCCTCCGGATGCCGCACCACCCTGTCCGGCGACGTGCGCGCCGCCTACGACGCGCCGTTCCCCGACGAGTCGTTCAAGGCGGGGCCGCGCGCCATGCCCGCGCTCGTCCCGGCCGAGCCCGGCGACCCGGAGGCGCAGCCCAACCGCGACGCCTGGGACGTCCTGCGCGCGTGGGACAAGCCGTTCCTGGTGGCGTTCAGCGACAAGGACCCCATCACCGGAGCGATGGCCCCGCTGTTCGAGCAGCTGGTTCCCGGCGCGCGGGGCATCGAGCACCCTACGATCGACGGCGCGGGCCACTTCCTCCAGGAGGACGACGGGGAACGGCTCGGCCACGCGATCGCCGCGTTCGTCCGTCCCTGAGGAGCCTCCTTGACCCACCCGAGCGACCCGACCGGCCCCACCGACGCCCTGCCGGGACTCGGCGCCGCCCCCGCCCGTTCCGCGGGGACATCCCGTGCCGCGGGCTACGAGATCGAGGATGAGCTCCACGCGGCGCGTCCGGTCACGATCGCCGGGGTGGACGAGGTCGGCCGCGGCGCCTGGGCGGGCCCCGTCGTGGTGTGCGCCGCGGTCACCGACCTGACCCCGCCGCCCGTCCTGCAGGGGCGCGGTAAGAGGACCGTCGCGCTCACGGACTCCAAACTCCTCACCCAGGCGCACCGCGAATCGTTCGCCGGCGTGCTTCCCGGATGGCTCACCGGGCACGCCATCGGCGCGTCGTCCCCTGAGGAGATCGACGAGGTCGGCATGACGGAGGCGCTGCGGCGCGCCGCCGTCCGCGCGCTGGAGTCGCTGCCCGTCCAGCCCGATGTGGTCATCCTGGACGGCAAGCACGATTTCCTGGGCCGTCCCTGGCGCGTGCGGTGCGAGGTCAAGGCCGACCAGAGGTCGGTCACGGTCGCGGCCGCCTCCGTCCTGGCGAAAGTCCACCGCGACCGGCTGATGGCAGGGCTGGACGGCGAATTCCCCGGATACGCGTTCGCCGACAGTGCCGGGTATCCGTCGCCCGTCCACCAGAAGGCCCTCGAAGAGCAGGGGCCCACACCCCACCACCGGATGTCCTGGTCGTACCTGGACGACCTTCCGCGCTGGCGGCACCTGAAGAAGCACCGCGACCCCCTCGCCGGGGAAGGCCAGCTCAGCCTTCTGTGAATCGGCCTCCCGTGAGTCATCGCCCGCCGGCCGGGTAGGCGCCATCCACGGGAGGTACATGCCATGGATGCCGTCGTGAGGAAGCTGCTGCGCGAGTCCGGCCGGACGTTCGCCGAGGAGGCCGGCATAACGCTCAAGGACCAGCCGGCCGCACTGTTCAAGCTGCTCGTCCTGGCCAACCTGCTGAGCGCGCGCATCTCGGCGGAGATCGCGGTCTCCGCCGCCCGCGAGCTCTTCGAGGCCGGCGGCGGAACGGCGCGCGGCATGGGCAGACTGTCCTGGCAGGACCGGGTGGACGCGCTCGGGCGCGGCCACTACGTCCGCTACGACGAGTCCACCGCGTCACGGCTGGGCGACACCGCCGAGATCGTCCAGGACAGGTACAAGGGCGACCTGCGGCGCCTCGCCATCGAATCGGGGCGCGACACCGGGAAGGCCGCCGGCCTGCTCCAGGAGTTCCCCGGCATCGGCCCCACCGGCGCGGACATCTTCTGCCGCGAGGCCCAGGCCATCTGGCCGTGGCTCCGCCCCTACATCGACGACCAGGTGAAGAAGGGCGCCGACCGGCTCGGCCTTTCGACCGACGCCGGCCAACTCGCCAAGGAGGTCCCGGACAAGGACCTCGCCCGGTTCACCGCCGCCCTGGTGCGGGTCGCCCACGACAAGAAGCTGGCCGACCAGCTCAAGGCCGCGTGAACGCCGGTCATATGCGGACGATGACCTCGTCCACCGGCTTGCGGGTGATGTCGGGCACCATCGCCTCGTCCGCCGGATAGCCGACGGGGATCACGACGTAGGCGCGTTCCTCCTGCGGGCGCTCGCACACCTCGTTCAGGAACCGCATGGGGCTCGGCGTGTGCGTGAGGGTCGCGAGCCCGGCCTGGTGGAGCCCGGCCAGCAGGAAACCGACGGCGATGCCGACGGACTCCTTCACGTAGTACGGACGCGGTGTCTCCGGGCCCTTGTGTACTTCGAAGACGACGATGACCGCCGGGGCGTCCTCCAGGAACGGCTTGCGCCAGTCGGTGCCCAGCGGGGCCAGCGCGTCCAGCCATTCCGGGGAGGCGCGCCGCTCGTAGAACTCGCGCTCCGCGTCCTCGGCCGCCCTTCTGAGCCGCCTCTTGCGCTCGGGATCGGTGACGACCACGAACCGCCACGGCTGCAGGTTCGCGCCGCTCGGCGCGGTCGCCGCCGCCCGGATCGCGTGCTCGATGACGTCCGGCGGCACCGGGCGGCCGGCGAAGTCCCGCACCGTGCGGCGCAGCGCCATCGTGTCGGCGAACGCCTCGGCGCGCCGTGCCGCCTCCGCCGCCGGGACGTCGAAACGGGGTGCCGGGACGACCGGATACTGCCGCTGAGTGCTCATGCGATCGTTCCTACCGCCCCCGCCGGGCCCGGGACAATCGGCATGATCAGCCAACATTCCGGGCCCGTCGCGAGCACATGCGCGAACCGGCGGGTCGGTCAGTCCTTGCCGCGCGAGGCGACCCACTCCAGGTTCCAGGCGTAGGCCTGGTCGACGGCCATCTTGCCCCAGCGCGGGCGGCCGGGCGGTGGCAGGACGAACCGGCCCTCGCGGCGGACGACCAGCTCGCCGTTCACGTTCTCGATGAGCGCCAGGACCGCGTCGCGGGAGGCGTCCATGCAGTCGTCCATCCGCATCTCGATCGGCGGCGCGCCCACCGGGAACAGCGTGGCGATCGCGTCCAGGCCGCGGAAGTCGTCGGCGCCCTCGTAGATCTCGGCGAACACCAGGATCCGCTTGAAGTCCCTGGTGTGGTCGAGGTTGATGTGGAGGTTCTCGCCCGACTCGATGGCGCCGGTGCGGTCGTCCTTGTCGAGCTGGACGAACGGCGCGCGGTCCAGCGCGCCCATGTCGCCGATCGCGTGGATGATGCCCTTGCGGCCGTCCTGCAGCTCCCACAGGCAGCACAGGTCGAGGTCGAGGTCGACGCCGCGGCGGCGCTTGCCGAGGCGCCCCTTCGCGGCGCCCTCGCGCGCCGTCCAGTTGAGGTTGACGCGCATGTGGCCGCCCGTCGCGCCGTGCTTGGTGAGCGACACCGACGGCGCGTTCTTCGTCAGCGAGATCTTGCCGCCCTGCTGCTGCGGCTGCTGCGGCTGCTGCGGCCCCGGCGGGGGCGCGTACTGGCCGGGCGGGGGCGGCGGAGCGTACTGGCCGCCGGGCGGAGGCGGCGGCGCGAACTGGCCACCGGGCGGAGGCGGCGTGTACTGCCCGCCGGGCGGCGGCGGGGGCGGGGCGTACTGGCCGGGAGGGGGCGGGGGCGCGTACTGGCCGCCCGGGGGCGGCGGGGGCGGCGCGTACTGGCCGGGAGGCGGCGGCGCGTACTGCGGCTGCGGCTGCGGCGGCGCCGGCGGGACCGGTGCCTGCGGCTGCGCGGGCGGGGGCGGCGGCGCCGCCTGACCCGGGTCGTCGACCGAGATGCCGAAGTCGGTGGCCAGGCCGCCGAGCCCCGAGTCGTAGCCCTGGCCGATCGCGCGGAACTTCCAGGCGCCCTGCCGCCGGTACAGCTCGCCGAGGACGAAGGCGGTCTCGGTGGTGGCGCCCTGGCTGTCGAACCGGGCGACCTCCGCGCCGCCGGCCGCGTCCACCACCCGCACGTACAGGCCCTGGAACTGGCCGAACGTCCCGCCGTCCGAGGACGCCGCGATGACGATCTTCTCGATGGCGGGCTCGACCCGGTTCAGGTCCACGCCCAGGACGTCCAGCACGGTCGGCCCCTGCTGCTTGCCCTCGTGCCGCACCGCGCCGGACGCGTGCCCCGGCTGGTTGTAGAAGACGAAGTCGTCGTCCGAGCGCACCCGGCCGCTCTCGGTCACCAGGAGCGCCGACGCGTCCGCGTCGGGCACGCCGGGACCGGCCTGCCAGCCCAGCTCGACCCGCACCGCGGGAACCGGCACCGCGGTGTTGGCGCCCTTCTGCATCGACATGAACGCTCCTCATCATCGGCCGACGTGACCCAACCTACGGCGTGCCGCACCACCCCCGCGACCTGCCCTGAGGGGAGGACGCACGGCGGCGCCCCATGGTTCCGGCCCGATGCCCGTCAGGGGATGCGGGCCGTCCACGCCGGGGTGGCGAACTTGTCGGCGACGTACTTGCCGGCCAGCCGCAGCTCGTCCTCGCGCACCCGGTCCCCGGTCAGACCGTACCGGGTCCGGAAGTGGGCGATCATCCGGTCGATGATCTCCTCGCGGGGCAGGCCGGTCTGCCGCCGCAGCGGGTCCACCCGCTTGACCGCGCTCACGATGCCCTTGTCGGAGATCTTCTCCCGGCCGATCCGCAGGACCTGCGTCATCTTCGCGGCGTCGATGTCGTAGGCCATCGTGACGTGGTGCAGCACCGCGCCGGACGCGAGCCGCTTCTGCGCCGCGCCCGCGATCTTGCCGTTGTCGGAGGTGATGTCGTTCAGCGGCTGGTACCAGGCCCGGATCCCGAGCTCGCCGAGCGCGCCGAGCACCCAGTCGTCCAGGAACGCGTAACTCTCCGCGAACGACATGCCCGCCACCAGCGTCTGCGGCGCGTACAGCGAGTAGGTGATCGTGTTGCCGGGTTCGATGAACATGGCGCCGCCGCCGCTGATGCGCCGCACCACCTCCACCCCGTGCCTCCCGGCCGCCGCGGCGTCGACCTCGTTGCGCAGCGACTGGAAGCTGCCGATGACCACCGCGGGCGACGCCCACTCCCACACCCGCAGCGTCGGCGGACGGCGCCCCGCGCCGACCTCCTCGGCGAGCACCTGGTCGAGCGCCATGTGCAGGGCCGGTTCCTGCGGCGGCTCGTGGATCAGCCGCCAGTCGTGGTCGCGCCAGTCCGACGCCCGGGTGATGGCCCGCCGCACCGCGATCCCCACCGCCTCCGCGGTGAGGCCGAGCATCACCGTGCCGCGCGGCAGCGCCGCCTGGACGCGGACGCCGATCGCCCTGGCGTCCAGCGCGGCGGGCAGCCCGTCGAGGACGCCGTTGATCGCGTCCAGGGCCTCGTCGGGTTCCAGGAAGAAGTCGCCGCTGATCCGGGGCTCGCGCAGAAGGCCGTCCACGACGTCGACGTCGGCGACCACGAGCTTGCCGCCGGGGACCTTGTACTCACCGTGCATCACAATCATGTGAACCCGGCGCGCGCACGGGCCATTCCGTGAGGTTCGACGGCGCGGCCGGTAGGGCATCGTTAAGGGACGGTGTCGCGGGGAGGGTGGTTCCGGTGAGCAATCTCGATGTCCGGCCGAAGCCGGTCGCGTGCGGCGGGCGCGACGACGTGGCGGGAGGACCCGTCCACGAGCTGCTGCCGCCGCGGCGGGTCCCGCTGGGCGAGAGCACGTTCGTCCGGCGGCTGCTGCCCAGCCTGGGGCGGCGGATGGTGGGCGCGTGGTGCTTCGTCGACCACTACGGGCCGGACGACATCACCGACCGGCCCGGCATGCAGGTGCCGCCGCATCCGCACATCGGGCTGCAGACGGTGAGCTGGCTGCACGGCGGCGAGGTCCTGCACCGCGACAGCCTCGGCAGCCTGCAGACCATCCGCCCGAGGCAGCTCGGGCTGATGACCGCCGGACGCGCCATCTCCCACTCGGAGGAGTCGCCGCGCGATCACTCCTCGATCCTGCACGGCGCCCAGTTGTGGGTCGCGCTCCCCGACGTCCACCGGCACACCGACCCCGGCTGGGAGTTCCACGCCGACCTGCCGGTGGTGGCCGCGCCCGGCTTCACCGCCACCCTGCTCCTGGGCGAACTGGACGGGGCCGCGTCCCCCGGCACGACGTTCACGCCCATCATGGGCGCCGACATCGCGCTGGACGACGGCGCCGACGTGCGCGTACCGGTCGAGCCGGACTTCGAGTACGCGGCGCTCACCATGTCCGGCGTCCTCGACATCGACGGCGAGCGGGTGGAGCCCGGCTCGATGCTCTACCTCGGCTGCGGCCGCCGCGAGCTGCGGGTACGGGCCGACGAGGCGGGCGGCTTCCTCCTCCTCGGCGGCGAACCGTTCGAGGAGAAGCTCGTGATGTGGTGGAACTTCATCGCCCGCGCCGGCGAGGAGATCGCCCAGGCCCGCGAGGACTGGGCGACGGGCGACCGCTTCGGCGCGGTGCACGGCTACCACGGCGACCGCCTCGCCGCGCCCGCCATGCCGCCGACGCCGCTGAAGCCCCGCGGCCGGACCCGCTGACCTACTCCCAGACCGCCTCGAGGCGGACGGGAAAATTGACCGAGTTGGCGATGAAGCAGAGCTCATGCGCCTTCTCGTGCAACTCGGCCGCCCGCTCGGCCTGCCCGGGGTCGGCCAGCGTCACCCGAGGCCGCAGGACGACCTCTTCAAAACGTCCGCCGCCATCCGGCGTCTCGACCATGACGCCCTGCGGACGGTCCTCATAACCGGTCACCACGAGCTTCTCGACGGCGCACAGATGAAGGAACCACAGCATGTGGCACTGCGACAGCGAGGCGACGAGCAGTTCCTCGGGATTCCACCGCGCGGGGTCACCGCGGAAACCGGGATCGGAACTGCCCGCGATGGGCGGCTTGCCCTCCGCGCGGACCTCATGCGCCCGCTCGTACGCGCGGTAGGAACTCGTCCCCGACCCGGTGTCCCCCGTCCAGGCGACCGACACTTCGTACTTGTGCCTTTTCACCCACCGACCATAGCCCCCACCTGCGACGTTCGCGATATCTCCCGCCCTGCCGTCATACTCTCCGTCTGATCGGGCCCCATCCCCGTGTTGAAGGAGTCGACGGCATGCGCTCTCGGCCGCTCTACGACGTCGTGGCAGTCCTCGCGCGGCTCGGCGTCGGCATCGTGTTCATGGCGCACGGCTGGCAGAAGATCGAGGCGGGCATCACCGCGACCGGCCGCACGTTCGACGACCTCGGCGTGCCGCTGCCCACCGCCGCCGCCGTCTACTCCGCGTTCGTCGAACTGCTCGGCGGCGCGGCCCTCATCGCCGGGCTCGGCCTGCCCGTCGCCGGCGCCCTGCTGTTCCTCGACATGGCCGGCGCGTTCATCTTCGTCCACGCCGACCAGGGCCTGTTCGTGGTGGACGGCGGGACGCTCCGCAACGGCTACGAACTCGTCCTGGCCCTCGGCATGGCGAGCCTCGTGTTCGCCGCGGGCGGCGGCGGCCGCCTCACCCTCGACCAGTGGATCATCGGCAAGCGAGGCCGAGTCCCCGACGACGAGGAAGACACCGCAAGCTTCGTCGAATCCCTCCGCCAGGCCGAACTGAAGCCCCCGAAAAAGCCCCGCCGCACCCCAAAACCCTCAGTCCCGGAACCGGCCGAGACCCCGGAGAAGCCGGCACCCGAAGCCTCCGACAACGATCTCCTGGTAGCCGGCCGCCGCAAATCCCCGCGCCGCCGCGCCTCAACCACCCAGCCCATCAAGCCCGCCGCCAACGACAAACCCGACACCCCCTGACCTCACCGCCGTCGTCAGACCTCCAGCTTCTTCGGCCGGTCCCGGCGGGGCCCTGTAGTCAGCACTCTCCGAAGACCGCCGCGAAGTTCGTCCAGCGCCCCGTCCTCGAATTCGAGCGCGATGGTGAGGTCTGGGCCGATCTCCAGATCGCGGGCCGCCGCGCGGGTCAGCCTGAGCCGCAGCGTCCGCCCCTCCAGGACGCACTCGCGCACCCCTCCGTAGTGGACGGCTCCGGAGTCGGTTGACAAGCAGTAGGTCTCAGCATCACGGCGGCTCTCCGATTCGGGGGCCGCCCGGCACATGAACAGCAGTGCTTGACCGGTGCCATCGGGGTGCTCGGCCAGCCCGATGACGAACGTCCCTGCTTCCGCGTCTTCAACGGCGCTGGCCAGCCGCATCGTGGGCGTGTCCGACGCCGGTTCCGGATCGTCGAGTTGCCATCGGACCTTGCTCCAGAAGGCTCCGAGCGGGTCCTCCGCGGGTGGAACTGGCCCAAGGTGGTCCCCTTGGGCGAAGAACTGGCCCTCAGCCTCAACGTCAAGGCCGCCGTAGAGATACTTCAGCCGGGTCGGGCTGGTCAGCCAGATCAGAGCATTGGCGGGAACGTCCGTCCGGGCCGTGAAGTACCGCTGTAGCTCGAACTCCTCGGCGTGTTCCACGCGCAGGGCGGCCAGCTCGGCCGCCGCGGCGGCGCACACGGCGGCACCGTCGCTGAACCTGACTTTGAGGGCGTTGAGAACGTAGTACTCATCCGAGACCATGCCCAATGATCACCCGAACGCGCATGAGGGGGAGCCGATAGGTATCGGCTCCCCCTCATGACCTGCTGTTTCAGTCGCGTCCGATCAAGCGGAATGCTGCGTCGGATGCGATTCCGTCCTGGATCAGCTGCAGCCGCTGGTGGAGCCGCAGCCTTCGCAGACGTAGCAGCTGCCCGCGGGGCGCATCTTCGTGCCGCAGGTCAGGCACAGCGGCGCGTCGGCGGTGCGGCCCTGGCGGCTCTCGATGGCCTCCACGGACGAGTGCGCCTCGTGTGCCGGGGCCGGCGCCGGGGCGGCCGGCGGCGTGATCGCGGCGGACTGGGCGAGCGACTCGTGGTCGACCTCGTCCTCGCCGTGCAGGGCGGCCGGGTCCTCGCCGTTGGCCTGCATCGCGCGCTCGCCGGCGGTGAAGATGCCGAGGCCCGCGCGCTCCTCGTAGGGGAGGTGGTCCAGCGCCAGGCGGCGGAAGATGTAGTCCATCACCGAGGTCGCCATGCGGATGTCGGGGTCGTCGGTCATGCCGGCGGGCTCGAACCGCATGTTGGTGAACTTCTCCACCCACGTCTCCAGCGGGACGCCGTACTGCAGGCTGATGGAGATCGCCATGGAGAAGGCGTCCATCACGCCGGCGAGGGTGGAGCCCTGCTTGCCGAGCTTGAGGAAGACCTCGCCGACGCCGTCGTCCGGGTAGGACGAGGCGGTCATGTAGCCCTCGGCGCCGGCGACGGAGAAGCGGGTGACGGTCGCGGGGCGCTGCTTCGGCAGCCGCCGCCGGACCGGGCGCGGCACCAGCGTCTCGGCCGGCTCCTCCTTCTCCTTCTTGCCAGCGGCCGACAGGGGCTGGCCGACCTTGCAGTTGTCGCGGTAGATCGCCAGGGCCTTCAGGCCGAGCCGCCAGCCCTCGAAGTACACCTTCTCGATGTCCTCGATGGTGGCCTTCTCCGGCATGTTGACCGTCTTGGAGATCGCGCCGGACAGGAACGGCTGGACGGCCGCCATCATCCGGACGTGGCCCATCGGGCTGATCGCCCGCTCGCCCATCGCGCAGTCGAACACCTCGTAGTGATCGGGGCGCAGGCCGGGCGCGTCCACCACGTGGCCGTGCTCGGCGATGTACTCGACGATCGCCTCGATCTGCTCCTGCTGGTAGCCGAGCTTCTCCAGGGCGCGCGGCACCGTGTGGTTGACGATCTGCATGGACCCGCCGCCGACGAGCTTCTTGAACTTCATCAGCGCGAGGTCGGGCTCGATGCCGGTGGTGTCGCAGTCCATCATCAGGCCGATCGTGCCGGTCGGCGCGAGGAGGCTGGCCTGGGCGTTGCGGTAGCCGTGCTTCTCGCCGGCCTTCAGGCAGTCCGCCCACTGCTTGGCGGCGGCGGTGTGGAGCGCCTTGTCCATCTCGTCCAGCGTGCGGATGCCGTCGTTGGCGGCGGCGTGCTTGCGCATGACGCGCTTGTGCGCCTCGGCGTTGCGCGCGTAGCCGGCGTACGGGCCGACGACGCCGGCGAGCTCCGCCGACCGCTTGTAGGCGACGCCCGTCATCAGCGACGTGATCGCGGCGGCGATGGTCCGGCCGCCCTCGGAGTCGTAGGCGTGCCCCGTCGCCATCAGCAGCGCGCCCAGGTTGGCGTAGCCGATGCCGAGCTGCCGGTAGTCGCGGGTCGTCTCGGCGATCTTCGTCGTCGGGAAGTCGGCGAAGGTGATCGAGATGTCCATCGCCGTGATGATCAGCTCGGTGAGCTTCACGAACCTGGCGACGTCGAACGTGCCCGCGTCCGTGAGGAACTTGAGCAGGTTGATGCTCGCGAGGTTGCAGGACGAGTTGTCCAGGCTCATGTACTCCGAGCACGGGTTGGACGCGGTGATGCGGCCGGTCTCGGGGTTGGTGTGCCAGTCGTTGATCGTGTCGTCGTACTGGATGCCGGGGTCGGCGCACTCCCAGGCGGCCTTCGCCATGAGCCGGAACAGCTCCTTGGCCTTGACGGTCTCGATGACCTCGCCGGTCATCCGGGCGCGCAGCCCGAACTCGCCGCCGGACTCCACGGCCTGCATGAACTCGTCCGACACGCGGACGGAGTTGTTGGCGTTCTGGTACTGGACGCTGCCGATGTCCTTGCCGCCGAGGTCCATGTCGAACCCGGCGTCGCGCAGCGCGCGGATCTTGTCCTCCTCGCGCGCCTTGGTCGCGATGAACTCCTCGACGTCGGGGTGGTCGACGTCGAGCACGACCATCTTCGCGGCGCGGCGGGTCGCGCCGCCCGACTTGATCGTCCCGGCGGACGCGTCGGCGCCGCGCATGAAGGAGACGGGGCCGCTCGCGGTGCCGCCGGAGGAGAGCAGTTCCTTGCTGGAGCGGATGCGGGAGAGGTTCAGGCCGGCGCCGGAGCCGCCCTTGAAGATGACGCCCTCTTCCTTGTACCAGTCGAGAATCGACTCCATCGTGTCGTCCACCGACAGGATGAAGCAGTTGTGCACCCGGATGTTGTCGCAGAGGAACTCGCCGCTCTCGGTCTGGATGTCATAGACGTCCATCGCGCCGAGCTTCTCGATCTTGGCGATCTCCAGCCGCTTGACCGGATGGGCCGGGCGTCCCGGCTTCTCGAAGCCCTGGTGCATCTTGAGCGCCTTGGCCGGGTCGATGAAGCCGATCTCGTCCGCGAAGATCCGGCGGTCCCCCGCGTTCTGAATGCGGAGCGTCCAGCAGGGCTTCTGGTCCGGGCGGTTCGGCTTCTTGACCCCCACCCGGGAGAAGATGCCGAAGCGCAGCAGGAGACGCTGCATACCCCGGATCAGCTGCTCCGAGATCATGTCGACCTCGATGACCGTGGAGGACTCGCGCGCGGACACGAACCCCTCGGCCTGGAAGATGCTGCGGAGGTAGCAGGCGACGGTCGGGAGTGGTGCGGTGAAGAGGCGCTCGGGGACGGCCATGTCGACGCCTCGCGCCATGAGCCCCCATTCGCGGACGTAGTCCTCCAGAACCTTGCCGTAGAGCCGAGTACGACGGCAGTCGAGGGCGGGGTCCTGCGTCTCGACGCTGCGCTCGTGGCGGTGGACACCGGGGAAGACAACGTCGAGGTGACCTGCTACCCACTCCAGTTCGGCGTCGGTCACGGTCATGGCCTCGACGGTCAGCGAACGGTTCGTGCCGGTCTCGTAACGTCCCACGAAGCCGTCGGACTGCAACCACCCCGCCAGGGCGGCCTCCGACATCTCGCGTGGGGAGATCTCCGCCTCGCCGAAGGCGTCGCGCCGGTGCCATTCGAGCTGGTCGCCGACCTTCAGCTCTCCCGCCTCGGCAAAACGGCCCGTGCCCTCGCCAGAGGCCCTCCACACGAGGTGGTCGGGAGTGACGTCAAGGGTGTAGCCGGCCTTGGTGTGGATTCGCAGGACGTCCCGAACGCCGTTGGCCTTGGTGGCGACGATGCGGGTGAGGCCGGATGCGTCGTACACCTTGGTGCCGACGGCGTCGTCCTCGACCAGCTTTCCGATCGGAATGAGGCCGGCAGGGGTGCTGACCAACGAATCGTACGTAAGACACGCAGAGACTTGCTGCGGGCTCTTCGTGCCGACGTTGAACCAGACCGGCGAGTTGAAGCTGAAGAGCTGGTGCGCGAGGGCGTACTTCAGTTCGTGGTCGAAGATCTCGGCGTCCTCGTCGGAGGCGAAGTACCCC
Organism: Spirillospora sp. NPDC047418; assembly: GCF_040643275.1. Classification (NCBI taxonomy): domain Bacteria; kingdom Bacillati; phylum Actinomycetota; class Actinomycetes; order Streptosporangiales; family Thermomonosporaceae; genus Spirillospora; species Spirillospora sp. NPDC047418. Next base: position 37,300 of record NZ_JBEYTW010000019.1, on the reverse strand, counting down.
TCCTTGAGGCCGGTCTCGGTGTAGACCCGCACCACGCGGTCGACGAGCTGCTTCAGGCTCCATTCCCGCTGCGGGGTGCCGATCGCGCCCCGGAAGTACTTGGACGTGACGATGTTGACGGCGTTCAGCGACCAGAAGTCGGGGAACTCGACGCCGCGCTGCTCGAAGTTGACCGAGCCGTCCCGCCAGTTGGTCATGACGACGTCACGACGCTCCCAGCGCATCTCGTCGTACGGATGCACGCCGGGCGTGGTGAAGATGCGCTCGACCTTCACCCCTTTGCGGCCCCCCTTGCCGCGCCGCGCCGCCGAACCGCTCACCGTCTCCGTCATGGCCTACCCCCTTCTCGGGCTCCGCCGGGCCCTGTTCAGGAACAACTCCGCCGCCGCACGGGACATGCCCGCGCGGAGGCGCCTTCAATGTGCTGATGTGTAGTGCTGGATCCGTCCCTACCGGGACGGGCCGGGCTCCCCCGAGGAACCGGCCTTCCGCAGTGCTTCGATCTCCTTGGCGAAGTCGTCCAGCGACTCGAAGCTCCGGTAGACCGAGGCGAATCGCAGATAGGCGACCTCATCGAGTTCGCCGAGGGGCCCCAGGATGGCGAGGCCGATCTCGTGCGAGGGGATTTCCGCGGATCCGGACGACCTGATCGCCTCTTCGACCCGCTGCCCCAGCTTCGCGAGCGCATCCTCGTCGACCGGACGGCCCTGGCAGGCCCTGCGCACCCCGGCGATGATCTTTTCGCGGGAGAACGGCTCGGTGACCCCGCTGCGCTTGGCCACCATCACGAGCACATTCTCCTGTGTCGTGAATCGCTTGCCGCATTCCGCGCACGAGCGGCGCCGCCTAATGGCGCCGCCGTCGTCGGTGGAACGGCTGTCGATCACTTTGGTGTCGGGGTTGCGGCAGAACGGGCAGTGCACGTTCGCCCTCCTCCCCTGACGTCAACGACTTACACCGATGTAGGCGCCATATATAGGGAACTACATCGGTGTCACTACTAGATGTTGTGGTCAACCGTACGGCTCGACGCAGGGCTTCGCAACCTGATCGGACGCCTCGCGCGTCACATCCGGCACGTCCGCGCAGGTCATCTCGCGCGTCCTCGATTTCGTCCCGGGCGTGTCGTCACGCAGCGTCCCAGGCGATCACAGAACGCCTGGTCGGAGGCACCGCGGGCCCGGCGCACCGCCCCGCCTAGGACGGGCGTCAGCCCGCGGGGAGGCGGATCTCCTGGCCGGGCCGGACGACGGGGTCGCCGCCGAGGCCGTTGAGGTCCATGATGCGCTGGACGGTCCGCCGCGGATCGGTGCCCGGGTCGGCGGCGGACGCGATGCCCCACAGCGTGTCGCCAGGCCCGACGACCACGGTGCGGGCCGGACCGGGCGGGCCGCCGTGCCCGCCGTCGCCGGCGAAGGCGCCGGGGCCGACGGTGAGCCACAGGGCGACGAGAGTGACGGTGGCGGCGAGGCCGACCAGGACGGCGCGCCCGCGGCGGGTCAGGCGGATCGGTGCGCGGTCACGGTGCGGCGAACCGGACATCTCTCCCCTCCTCGACGTCGAATGGATTTTCGATCGAACGTCTGTACGATGGTGTACCAGGCGGCCCGAAAAAGCGAGCACATCTTCGAACAATTGTTTGATCATTAGGCCCGGACGCGATAGCGTTCATGACAAGGAGTGACCGATCGAGGCGCCCGGGAGGCGACGAGCGATGAGCAAGGTCCGGGAGCTGCCCGACGGCCCGATGGACGAGACGGGCCTGACGCAGCGGCAGCGCATGGTGCTGGAGGTGATCCGCGACTCCGTCCAGCGCCGGGGCTATCCGCCCTCGATGCGCGAGATCGGCGAGGCCGTGGGGCTGACCAGCACCTCCAGCGTGTCCCATCAGCTCCGGTCGCTCCAGCGCAAGGGATTCCTGCGGCGCGACCCCAACCGGCCGCGCGCGGTCGAGGTGCGGGTGCCGGGCGCGACGCCGGTGCGCACCGAGGAGGAGGCCTTCGAGGCGGCGGGCGGCCAGCCGGCCTCGGCGCAGCCCGCGCCCGCCTACGTGCCGCTCGTCGGCCGGATCGCCGCCGGTGGCCCGATCCTCGCCGAGGAGGCCGTCGAGGACGTGTTCACGCTGCCGAAGCAGCTCGTCGGCGAGGGCACGCACTTCCTGCTGAAGGTCACCGGTGACTCGATGATCGAGGCCGCGATCGCGGACGGCGACTGGGTGGTCGTCCGGCAGCAGCCGGTGGCCGAGCAGGGCGACATCGTGGCCGCCATGATCGACGGCGAGGCCACGGTGAAGACGTTCAAGCGCCGCGACGGCCACATCTGGCTGATGCCGCAGAACTCCGCCTACGAGCCGATCCCCGGCGACGAGGCGTCCGTTCTGGGGCGCGTCGTCGCCGTCCTCCGCAAGATGTAGCACGCGCCCGAACGGCCGCCGGGATGCCCCGGCGGCCGTTCGGCATGCCCGCCGCCGCCGTCACGTCAGTCAGGCAGCGGTGCCGCGCGGGCGGGGCAGATCCCGGCCCCGCGCCCCCTGGGCGGAGGCGCGGGAACGGACCGTCAGCGCTTGGGGACGATGTTGACGATCTTGGGGGCGCGGACGATGATCTTGATGATCTCGGCGCCGCCCAGCGCGTCCTGGACCTTGGGCGAGGCCAGCGCCCTGCGCTCCAGCTCCTCGTCGGCGATGCCGGGCGCGACCTCCAGCCGGTCGCGGACCTTGCCGGCGACCTGCACGACGCAGGTGACCGCCTCCTCCACCAGCAGCGCCGGGTCGGCGGACGGCCAGCCCGCGCGGATCACCGGGGCGGTGCGGCCCAGCAGCTCCCACGCCTCGTCGGCGGTGTAGGGCGCGAACAGCGACAGCAGGACCGCGATCGTCTCGGCGGCCTCCCGGACGGCCGGGTCGGCGGCGCCGGGCCCGGAGTCGATGGCCTTGCGGGTCGCGGTGACCAGCTCCATGATCCGCGCGATCGCGACGTTGAACCGTTCCGTCTCGACCAGCGTGGTGGCCTCGTCGACGGTGTGCGCCGTGACCCGGCGCAGCGCCGTGTCGCCGGTGGTGACATCGGCGTCCACCGGCGAGGACACCTCGGTCGCGATGCGGTGCACGCGGGACAGGAACTTCGACATGCCGTGCGGGGACACGTCCGCCCAGTCGATGTCGTCCTCGGGCGGGCCGGAGAACAGGATCGCCAGCCGGACGACGTCCACCCCGAACTCGCCGATCTGCTCGCCCAGGTCGACGCCGTTGCCCAGCGACTTCGACATCGCCTTGCCCTGGTTGATCACCTGGCCCTGGTTCAGCAGCCGGCGGAACGGCTCGGTGAACTCGATCATGCCCATGTCGTACAGGACCTTGGTGAAGAACCGGCTGTACAGCAGGTGCAGGATCGCGTGCTCGACACCGCCGGTGTACTGGTCGACGGGCATCCAGCGGCGGACCTGCTCGACGTCGAACGGGCCGTCCTGGTAGCCGGGCGAGCAGTACCGGAAGTAGTACCAGGACGAGTCGACGAACGTGTCCATCGTGTCGGTGTCGCGCTTGGCGGCGCCGCCGCACTTGGGGCACTCGGTGTTGACCCAGTCGGACGCGGCGGCCAGCGGCGAGGTGCCCTTGGGCGCCAGGTCGGTGCCGCGCAGCCCCTCGGGCAGCCGCACCGGCAGCTGCTCGTCCGGGACGGGGACCTCCCCGCACGACGCGCAGTGGACGATCGGGATCGGGCAGCCCCAGAACCGCTGCCGGGACACCAGCCAGTCGCGCAGCCGGAAGTTCACCGAGGCGCGGCCGGTGCCGCGCTCGTCCAGGACCTCGATGATGCGGGCGATGCCGTCGGCCTTGGTCAGCCCGTCGATCGGCCCGGAGTTGACGATCGCGCCGTCGCCGGGGGTGGCGACGCCGGTCTCGGCGGGGTCGGGCAGCCCGGTCTCGACGACGACGCGGACGGGCAGGCCGAACTTCAGCGCGAAGTCCAGGTCGCGCTGGTCGTGCGCCGGGACGGCCATGATCGCGCCGTGCCCGTACTCGGCCAGCACGTAGTCCGACGCCCAGACGGGCAGCCGCTCGCCGTTGACCGGGTTGACCGCGTAGCGGCCCAGGAACACGCCGGTCTTCTCGCGCTCGGTGGACAGCCGCTCGATCTCGCTCTCCCGCGAGACCTCCTCGCGGTAGCCCTCGAACGCGGCCCGGTGGTCGGGGTGGCAGATCTCCTCGGCCAGCGCCGCGTCGGCCGCCACGACCATGAACGTGGCGCCGAACAGCGTGTCGGGACGGGTGGTGTAGACGGTGACGGGCTCGTCGCGGCCCTCGACGGCGAAGTCGACGTCGGCGCCGGTGGAGCGGCCGATCCAGTTGCGCTGCATCAGCAGGACCCGCTCGGGCCACTTGCCCTCCAGCTGCGCCATGTCCGCCAGCAGCCGGTCGGCGTAGTCGGTGATCTTGAAGTACCACTGGGTCAGCACGCGCTTCTCGACCAGCGCGCCGCAGCGCTCGCAGTGCCCGCCGACGACCTGCTCGTTGGCCAGGACGGTCTGGTCCTTCGGGCACCAGTTGACGTGCCCGCCCTTGCGGTAGGCCAGGCCCCGCTCGTAGAAGCGCAGGAACAGCCACTGCGTCCACTTGTAGTACTCGGGGTCGGAGGTGTGCAGGCGCCGCGACCAGTCGAAGGACGGCGCGTACCGCTGGAAGGAGGCCGCCTGCGTCTCGATGTTGGCGTACGTCCATTCGGCGGGGTGCGAGTCGCGCTGGATGGCGGCGTTCTCGGCGGGCAGGCCGAAGGAGTCCCACCCGATGGGGTGCAGGACGTTGTAGCCGCGCTGCGACCAGTAGCGCGCGGGGACGTCGCCGATGGCGAACGCCTCCGCGTGCCCCATGTGCAGGTCGCCGCTGGGGTAGGGGAACATGTCCAGCGCGTAGCGCCGCTCGGTGCCGGTGTCCTTCTCATCGGCCGCGAACGGGTCGAGCTCCGCCCAGCGGGCCTGCCACTTGTCCTGAACCGCCCGGGGGTCGTACTGCTCGTCGCTGCTCACGCTTACAGACTCCGCTTCGTGCTGCTGGACTTCGTGCTTCTGGGTCGTGGGCCGTCCGCCGACATGAAAGGGCCCCTCGCACAGGAGGGGCCACCACGCTGACGTCAGTGCGTCAACGTGGTCATTCGAGGAGCAGCCTGGTCGACATACATCAAGAATAGCGCAGCCGCAAGCCCTCGCGCCGGTGGTCAGGGCCCTGACTCGCCGGGTTCGCGGTGCCGGAGCGGGCGTGTGATCCGAAACAGCACGTCAAAGCGCAGGAAAGGGTGGCCTTCCCGCGACCCCGTGGAGCAGGATGTGCGGAACCGTTCGTAGACTCGGCGGTAACTAACCTGCCGGTCACCTTCCCGCGCGAGGAGTGCCATGCTCAACCTGTCCGTGCTGCTGGAGGACGCCGCCGGGGAGACCCCCGACCGGGACGCCGTCGTGTTCGGCGACCTGCGGCTCTCCTACGCGTTCATCGACTCGGTCGCGAACCAGGTCGCGAACCTGCTGCGATCGCGCGGTATCGGACCGGGCGACAAGGTGGCGCTGTCCAGCCCGAACCTGCCGTACTTCCCGATGGTGTACTTCGGGGCGCTCAAGGCGGGCGCGGTGGTCGTCCCGCTGAACGTCCTGCTCAAGCCGCGGGAGATCGCCTACCACCTGGGCGACTCCGACGCGAAGGCGTTCTTCTGCTTCGAGGGGACGCCGGAGCTGCCGCTCGGCGAGATGGGGTACGCCGGCTTCGAGCAGGCCGACGGCTGCGAGCACTTCGTCCTGCTGCCCGCGAACCCGGCGGCGACCGAGTCCCCGATCGAGGGCGCGGAGCTGTTCTGGGCCTCGCTCGCCGGGCAGCCGAGCACGTTCGACACGGTGCAGACCGGCCCGGACGACACCGCCGTGATCATCTACACCAGTGGGACGACGGGCCAGCCGAAGGGCGCCGAGCTCACGCACAGCAACCTGCTGTCGAACGCCATGGTGGACGACACGCTCTTCTACCGGACGCTGCACGACACCTCGCTCGTGACGCTGCCGCTGTTCCACATCTTCGGGCAGACGTGCGTGATGAACGTCGGCTTCTACCGGCGCGCGACCCTCGTCATGCAGCCGCGGTTCGACGCCAAGCAGGCCGTCGAGCTGATGGTGAAGGAGAAGGTGAACATCTTCGCCGGCGTCCCGACGATGTACTGGGGATTGCTGACCGACGACACGTCCGCCGAGGACATCGCCTCCATCAAGGAGAACCTGCGGGTCGCGGTGTCGGGCGGGTCGGCGCTGCCGATGGAGGTCCTCAAGGGGATCAAGCAGAAGTTCGACGTGGACGTCCTGGAGGGCTACGGCCTGTCGGAGACGTCGCCGGTGGCCTCGTTCAACCGCCCGGACCGTCCGACCAAGCCCGGTTCGATCGGCCTGCCCGTCTGGGGCGTCGCGATGAAGCTGATCGACGACGACTGGAAGGAGATCGAGGGCGAGGGGCCCGGCGAGATCGCCATCCGCGGGCACAACATCATGAAGGGCTACTACGGCCGCCCCGAGGCGACCGAGTCGTCCATCAGGGACGGCTGGTTCCGCACCGGCGACGTGGCCCGCCGCGACGAGGACGGCTACTACTACATCATCGACCGCTCCAAGGACATGATCATCCGAGGCGGGTACAACGTGTACCCGCGGGAGCTCGAAGAGGTCCTGCTGACGCACCCGGACGTGTCGCTGGCCGCGGTCGTGGGCGTCGAGCACCCCTCGCACGGCGAGGAGATCAAGGCGTACGTGATCCGCAAGCCGGGCGCGTCCGTGACCGAGGACGAGCTGGTCGCGTGGGGCAAGGAGCAGTTCGCCAACTACAAGTACCCGCGGATCGTGGAGTTCCGGGACGAGTTGCCGATGACCGCCACGGGCAAGATCCTCAAGCGCGAACTGCGCTGACCGCCCGCCGGTGCCCGGGGCCTCAGCGCGTGCTGAGGTCCTGGGTGCCGACGACCCGCAGCAGCCTCATCGCCTCGTGGGACGGCGTGCCGGGCGTCGTCGTGTAGAGGACGACCCGCTGGTCGCGTTCGGGGACGTACAGGACGTCGCAGTGCATCTCCAGCTCGCCGACGACCGGATGCGTCATGAGCTTGCGGCCGCCGCGCCTGATCCCGACCTCCCCCTCGTCCCACAGCCGGGCGAACAGCGCGCTGCGGCCGGCGACGTCGGCGACCAGCCCGGCGATGCCGGGGTCGGCGGGATAGCGGCCGGACGACGCCCGCAGGTCGGCGACCAGCTCGCGGGCGAGCTGCGTCACGTACGCGTCGGTGCCGTACCGTTCGGCGGCGGGGCCGGTGAACAGCCAGCGGAGGACGTTGCGGTCGCGGGGCGCCATCGCGGCGAAGTCGGTCAGGAGCGCCGCGGCGAGGGGGTTCCAGGCGAGGATGTCCTGCCGGGCGTTCAGGACATAGGCGGGCATGTCGTCCAGCCGTTCGAGCAGGTGCATGATGCCCGGCGGGACGTCCCGCGACGGCCCGTTCGGCGGCTCGGGCGGCTCCCCCGCCAGGTGGTGGAGGTGGCCGCGCTCGTCGTCGTCGAGTCTCAGCGCGCGCGCCACCGCGCCGAGGATCTGCCTGGACGGGCGGGGCCCGCGCCCCTGTTCCAGCCGGATGTAGTAGTCGACCGACATCCCGGCCAGCTGGGCGACCTCTTCCCGGCGCAGTCCGGGGGTGCGGCGCCGCGGCCCCGCGGGGAGCCCGACGTCGGCGGGCCTGATGCGTGCGCGGCGGGAACGCAGGAACGCCGCCATCGCCTGCCTGTCCATGTCCTCCAGGATGTCCGACGCGGCGGAGGCGGCGCCAGGGCGAGGGTGGTACGGCCGATCCCAGCCTCGGCCGGTCTCTCCTCACCGCCGGCCCCGCCGGGAACGCTGGACGGCATGACGACACAGATCGCACTCATCACCGGAGCCAACAAGGGCATCGGCTTCGAGACGTCCCGCATCCTCGGCGGCGAGGGCATCACCGTCCTGCTCGGGGCCCGTTCGGCCGAGCGCGGCGAGCAGGCGGCGGCCGCGCTGCGGGCCGAGGGGAGCGACGCCCGTTTCGTCCGGCTGGACGTCACCGACGCGCGAACCGTCGAAGCCGCCGCCGCGCTGGTCGACGCCGAGTTCGGGCGGCTCGACATCCTGATCAACAACGCCGCGATCACGACGACGGACGCCGCCGACCGCGGCCGCTCGTGCCCGCCGAGCCGCACGTCCCCCGACCTGGTCCGGAGCGCGTTCGAGACCAACGTGTTCGGCGTCGTCGCGGTCACCAACGCGATGCTCCCGCTGCTGCGCCGCTCCCCCGCCGGGCGGATCGTCAACGTCTCCAGCGGGCTCGGCTCGCTGGCCATGCACAGCGACCCGTCCAGCATCGTCCACGACGTCAACCTGCTGCCCTACAACGCGTCCAAGACCGCGCTGAACGCCGTCACCGTGGCCTACGCCAAGGAACTGGCCGGCACCACGATCACGGTGAACGCCGCCACGCCCGGGTACTGCGCGACGGACCTGAACGACCACGCCGGGGACCGGACGCCGGCGGAGGGGGCGTCGGTGATCGCGGGGGCGGCCGTGCTCGGCGGCGACGGCCCGACGGGCGCGTTCCTCGCCGAGGACGGCCGGCTGCCCTGGTAGCCCTCGCGTCAGAACGTGTACGGCAGGCGCTTGATCCCGTTGATGAAGTTGGACTCCAGCCGGTCGGGCTCGGCGGCGGCGCGGATGTCCGGCGTCCGGCGCAGCAGCTCGCGGAACATCACGGTGATCTCGCGCCGGGCCAGGTGCGCGCCGAGGCAGAAGTGCGGCCCGGGCCCGCCGAACCCGACGTGCGGGTTCGGGTCGCGCAGGATGTCGAACTTCTCCGGGTCGGTGAAGACGGACTCGTCGCGGTTGGCCGCCGCGTAGTAGAGGACGAGCTTGTCGCCCTCCTTGATCTCGTGCCCGTTGAGCGTGGTGTCGCGGGTGGCGGTGCGGCGCATCCAGATGACCGGCGACACGTACCGGACGATCTCCTCGATCGCGCCCGCGATGCGGCCGTCGAAGTCCTCGGTGAGCAGCGCCCGCTGGTCGGGGTTGCGGGTGAACAGGTCGAGGCCGTGCGCGATGGCGTTGCGGGTGGTCTCGTTGCCGGCGACGACCAGCAGGATGAAGAACGAGCCGAGTTCCTGGTCGGTGAGCGACTCGCCGTCGACGTTGGCGTTCACCAGCGCGGAGATGAGGTCGTCGGTGGGGTTCTCGCGGCGCTGCCGGCCGAGGGCCTCGACGATGCCCTTGAGGGTCTCCCCCGCGCCGAGCAGCGCCATCGCCAGTTCCTCGGCGTTCCCGGCCGGGACGAACTCGGAGTCGTTCCCGGCGAGGATGACGTTCGTGGAGTCCAGGACGGTCTGGTAGTGCTCCTCGCCGATGCCCATCATGTCGCAGATGATCCGCAGCGGGAGCCGCGCGGCGACGTCCGCGACGAAGTCGCCGGTGCCGCCGCCCGCGGCCATGTTCTCCACGATCTGCCCGGCGACGGCCTCGACCTGGTCCTCGAACCGCTGGATCATGCGCGGGGAGAACGCCCGGGACACGATCCGGCGGATCTTGGCGTGCCGGGGGTCGTCCATGCTGATCATCGAGCCGAAGTACTCGTGCATGTCGCCGGGCATGTCCGGGATGCTGATGGCGCCCCTGCCGGAGCAGAAGTCCTGCGCGCGGCGGGACGCCTCGATGATGTCGGCGTGCCGGGTGAGCGCGTAGTAGCCGGGCCCCTGCGGCGCGATGATGATGTCGGGTTCCTCGAAATGGACCAGCTCCGAGTGCCGGCGGAGGACCTGGAAGGCCTCGTGCCGGTACTCGTGCGGCCGCCGCCAGAACTCCCAGTCGGTCAGGTTGATGTCCTCGACCTTGAGCACGCGCCCACCACCTCAGCAAATTCCGAACCAGATTCGGTTTACAGGCAGCCTCTCAAAGTAAAGCTGCACGTGCACACTGGTTCCGGCGGTGACGCGCCTCACATTAGCCCTGCCGGGCCCGGAACGCCGTCCGGACCCGGCAGCGCGCTCACAACCGCGCCCACGCCTCGGTGAGGACCGAGCGGAGGATCTGCTCGATCTCGTCGAAGTGCGCCTGGTCGCAGATCAGCGGCGGCGCCAGCTGGACGACGGGGTCGCCGCGGTCGTCGGCGCGGCAGTACAGGCCCGCCTCGTAGAGCGCCTTGTCGAGGAACCCGCGCAGCAGCCGCTCGCACTCGTCGTCGTCGAACGTCTCCCGGGTGTCCTTGTCCTTCACCAGCTCGATGCCGTAGAAGAAGCCCTCGCCGCGGACGTCCCCGACGATCGGCAGGTCGAGGAGGCGCTCCAGCGTGCCGCGGAACGCGTCCCGGTTGCGCATGACGTGGCCGTTCAGATCCTCGCGCTCGAAGAGGTCGAGGTTGGCCAGCGCCACGGCCGCCGCGACCGGGTGGCCGCCGAAGGTGTAGCCGTGCGCGAACATCTCCGTCCCGTGCCGGAACGGCTCGAAGAGGCGGTCGGCGACGAGCATGCCGCCGAGCGGCGCGTACCCGGACGTCACGCCCTTGGCGAAGGTGATGATGTCGGGCGTGTAGCCGAAGCGCTGCGCGCCGAACATCGTGCCGAGGCGGCCGAACGCGCAGATCACCTCGTCCGACACCAGCAGGACGTCGTGCCGGTCGCAGATCTCCCGGACGCGCTCGAAGTAGCCGGGCGGCGGCGGGAAGCACCCGCCGGCGTTCTGCACCGGCTCCAGGAAGACGGCCGCGACCGTGTCGGCGCCCTCGAACTCGATGACCTCCTCGATGCGGTCGGCGGCCCACCGGCCGAACGCCTCCGGGTCGCCCGCGTGCTCGGCGGCCCGGTAGATGTTGGTGTTGGGCACCCGGAACGCGCTCGGCACCAGCGGCTCGAACGGCGCCTTGAGGCCGGGCAGCCCGGTCAGCGACAGGGCGCCGTGCGGCGTGCCGTGGTAGGCGACCGCGCGGCTGATCACCTTGTGCTTGGCGGGCCGTCCGGTCATCTTGAAGTACTGCTTGGCGAGCTTCCACGCGCTCTCGATGGCGTCCCCGCCGCCGGTGGTGAAGAAGACCCGGTTCAGCTCGGCGGGCGCGAGGCCGGCGAGCCGCTCGGCCAGTTCCACCGCCTTCGGGTGCGCGTAGGACCAGATCGGGAAGTAGGCCAGCTCGGCGGCCTGCTTGGCGGCGGCCTGCGCCAGCTCCTCGCGCCCGTGCCCGGCCTGGACGGTGAACAGCCCGGACAGCCCGTCCAGGTAGCGGCGGCCGGCCGAGTCGTACACGTAGGCGCCGTCACCGCGGACGATCATGGGGATCTCGCCGCCGCCCTGGGATCCCGAGTGGCGCGCGAAGTGCATCCACAGATGGTCGCGCGCCGCCCTCTGCATCGCGTCGTGCTGCTGGCTGGTCACGTCCGGCTCCATCATCACGCTTCCCTCAATGCGATCGATCCAGTCGTCTTGATGCTAAGTGAGTACGGATTCCGCTGTAAATAGCTAGTCATACACCGATATCCGAAGGATAACCGACCCGCCCTCCCGCGTCCGGGCGGCCGCCGGGTAGCGTGCGCCGCGAACCGAGGAGGCTGGACATGGGCGACATCACGACCGGATCGGTCACGGCGAACGGGCTCGACTTCGGATACCTCGCGGCGGGCCCCGCGGACGGCCCGCTGGCGCTGCTCCTGCACGGCTTCCCCGACTCGCCGCACACCTGGCGGCACCTCATGCCCGGACTCGCCGCCGCCGGGTACCGCGCGGTGGCCCCGTTCATGCGCGGCTACGCGCCCACGCCCGTCCCGGCGGACGGCGCCTTCCAGACCGGCGCGCTCGCCGCCGACGCCGTCGCCCTGCACGAGGCCCTCGGCGGCGGCCCGGACGCAGTCCTCATCGGCCACGACTGGGGCGCCTTCACCACCTACGGCGCCGCCAACGTCGCGCCGGACCGGTGGCGGAAGGTCGTCGCGATGTCGGTCCCGCCGATGTCGGTGATGGGGACCGCCTTCTTTGACTACGAGCAGCTCAAGCGCTCGTTCTACATCTTCGTCTTCCAGACGCCGCTGGCCGGGATGGCGCTGAACCGCGCGTTCGTCGAGGGCCTGTGGCGCGACTGGTCGCCGGCGGACGGCCGCGACCACACCGAAGACGTCGACCACGTCATGGACTGCCTCGCCACTCCCGCCAACATCGAGGCGGCGATCGGCTACTACCGGGCCATGCTCGACCCGTCCCGGCTGATCGACCGCTACGCCACCGAGCAGGCGGCGGCCTCCGCGGTCGGCGAGTTGCCCGTCCTCTACCTGCACGGCGCCGAAGACGGCTGCCTCGGCGCGGACGTGATCGACCTCGACGCCGTCCGCGCCGCCCTCCCGCCGGGTTCACGCGCCGAGTCCGTCCCGGACGCCGGCCACTTCCTCCAACTGGACCGCCCGAAGGACGTCAACACGCGCATCCTCGACTGGCTGCGCTGACCGGTGCGAGGCGCCCGCCGGGGCCGCGCCGCCCCCTCCCCGGCTCCGGCCGGACCCGGCGCCGCCCTCCCCGGCTCCGGCCGCACCGGGTCCGGCCGCACCGGGTCCGGTTGCGCTGGGTCCGCGATCAGGGCGGTGCGCCGAACGGCGCGATCTGGGCCGGTGACAGGTCCGCCCGGATGCGGACGTAGCGGACGGCGTGCCGCCACCGGCCGCCCTCCACGGCGGCGTCCCCGCTGAACTCCACGACGACCTCCGGCTCCGTCCGGACGTAGCGGATCGGCGGGTGCGCCCCGTACAGCCCGCCGGCGAACCCGGCGGGCAGTTCGGGCGGCCACGGATGGTCCGGCCCGGCGTGCCGCAGCACCCCGGCAAGGACGGCGCGGGCGGACGGCGCGAGCGGCGCCGTCCGCGCGACCACCCGGAGCCGGCCGCCGGCATCGTAGCGGCCGAGGATCAGCGACTCGGGCGCCTGCCGGGTGCCGGTCACCCCGCCGACGACCGCCTCGGCGGTGACGCGCCGCTTCACCTTCCACCAGCGGCGCCCGCCCTCCAGGTAGGGGCCGTCGGCGTCCTTCACGACCAGGCCCTCGATCCCCTGGCGGGCGAGGGCGTCGAACCAGAGCCGCGCCTCCTCGACGTCGGCCGTCTGCGGTGTGCCGATCACCCGGGCGTCGGGCGGCGCGTCGCCGAGGAGGGCCTCCAGGACGGCGCGCCGTTCGCGCAGCGGCCGCGGGCGCAGGTCGGCGCCGTCCGCTTCGAGGACGTCGAACACGACGTAGTGGCACGGTTCGCTGCGGGCGAGGTCGGTGCGGCGGCGCCCCGCGACGTGGCGGCGCTGCAGCGCGCCGAAGTCCAGGCGCCCGTCCGGCCCCCAGCGGACGATCTCGCCGTCGACGACCGTACCGGGCGGGATCTGCGCGCGGAGGGCGGCGACGACCTCGGGGAACGCCTCGTTGAAGGCGATCCGGCGGCGGGACCACAGCCGCACTGCGCCGGCCTCGTCCACCATCGCGACGGCGCGGAACCCGTCGAACTTCGGCTCGTACCGGCAGCCGCCCGGACATGCCTGCGGAGGCGGGATGCGGTCGACCGTCACGGCCAGCATCGGCTTGACCGGGGACCGGATGTGCATGGCCTCCCGTCCCCCCGAGCTCGCTGGTCGTGATCACGGCCTACCCATGCCGACCTGCGGCGATATCACCTCAGGCCGAATGTTGACCGGCGGGAGATCAGTTCGGGAGGCGCCCCGGGTCGGCGGGCGCCGCCCCTGCCGCCCGCGGCCCGTCCCGCCATCACCGGGGCCGCCCCCGGCCCGGCCGTCTCGACATGGCAGCGTTTCTAGCGTCGCTAGCGAACATGTCACCACTATGCTAGCGTTGTCCTTGTTCCTAGCACCGCTAGTACTTTGGAGTTCCTCATGCTGACCACCACCGCCTATGTCCTGGCCACCGTCCTCGCCCTCTTCGTCACCTTCATCGGCGCGCGGTTCCTGATCGCGCCGCGGGCGGCGGCCGCCGGCTACGGCGTCCCCGCCGAACCGGAGGGCGGCCTGGCCTACCAGGAGATCAAGGGGCTGCGCGACCTGACGTTCGGCCTCCTCGGCCTCGCCCTGATCGCCTTCGCCGGCGCGCACGCCGCGGGCTGGTACATGCTGGTCGTCGCGCTCTCGCCGCTCGGCGACACCCTCATCGTCCTGCGCCACGGCGGCACCAAGGCCACCGCGTTCGGCATCCACTTCGCCACCGCCGTCGTCGTCCTGCTCAGCGCCGCCCTCCTCTTCGCCGTCTAGCCCGCTTGTCCACTAACGCCAACCGCTTCGCCACTTGTTGATCTGCGGCGTGTTGTTGTTTACGACACGCTCATAACAACAACACGCCGCAGGTCAACGCACCCAGACTGGAGTGAGCATGTCCTTGATCTCGCAGGGCTTCGACGAGTCCGTGATCGTTCGTTCCGCCGAGGCCGAGGTGGTCGGGCGGGCGCCCACCACCATCCGGCTGCTGGCCGATGCCAGCTCGACGGGCGGGGCGCTGTCCACGCAGCGGGTCACCCTGAACGCCGGCGCGGACGGGGCGAAGCCGCACCGCCACGACGGGTCCGCCGAGCTGTTCTACATGCTGGACGGGACCGCGCAGCTGCTGTCCGGCGAGCAGGTCGTCACCGCCGAGCGCGGCGACCTCGTCGTCGTCCCGCCGGGGCTCGCGCACGCCTTCGCCGCCGCGCCCGGCGAGGACGCCGACATCCTCATCGTCATCACACCGGGCGTCGAACGGTTCGAGTACTTCCGGCACCTGGAGCGCATCGCCTACGGAAAGGTGCCGCCCGAAAGCCTCCTGGACGTCCAGGACCTGTACGACACCTACTTCCTCAACAGCCAGGCATGGGACAACGCCAGAGGCTGAGACCCGCTGCCGGCGGTGAACCGGCGCCGGGGGCGAACCGCCGCCGGGAGGTGAACCGGCGCCGGGAGGTGAACCGGCGCGGGGGGTGAAAGGCGCCGGGATGAAAGGCGACGAGCCGACCGGGGCGTCCGGTCGGCTCGTCTTCGTGGCGGGAGCGGTTCCGCCGTCACGATCCCCAGTCGGGGCGCAGCGGCATGTCGCTCGTGCCGTCGTCGTGCGGCTTGACGCCGAGCGTCTGGTGCAGCTGGATCCAGTTCTGCTTGAAGCCGAGCACGCAGCCCGCCATGTAGACGCGCCACACGCGGGCGGTGCCCTCGCCGACCTCGGCGACGGCCTCGTCCCAGTGCTCGTCGAGGTTCCTGGACCAGGCGGTCAGTGTGCGGGCGTAGTGCTCGCGCAGGTTCTCCTGGTGGCGGATCTCGAAGCCCGCGTCGTTCATCTGGCTCTGGACGTAGCCGGGCCCCTCCAGCTCACCGTCCGGGAACACGTACCGGTTGATGAACCCGTTCTCCTTGCGGGACGGGGCCCTGTTGTCCGGACGGGTGATGGTGTGGTTCAGCATCCGCCCGCCCTTGCGCAGCTTCCCGTGAAGGAACGAGAAGTAGGACGGCAGGTTCGCCTTGCCGATGTGCTCGGTGAGCCCGATGGAGCTGATCGCGTCGAAGCCGGTCTCGGTCACGTCCCGGTAGTCCATGTGCCGGACCTCGGCGAGGTCGGACAGGCCCCGGTCGGCGATCGCCTTCTGCGCCCACTCGGCCTGCTGCTTGGACAGCGTGACGCCGAGCGCCTTGACGCCGTACTCCTTCGCGGCGTGCATCACCATGCCGCCCCAGCCGCAGCCCACGTCCAGCAGCCGCATCCCGGGCTTCAGCGCGATCTTCTTGGCGACCAGGTCGTGCTTGTTGAACTGGGCCTCCTCCAGCGTCGCGCCCTCGTGCGGATAGCACGAGCACGTGTACGCCATGGAGGGCCCGAGCACCCACTCGTAGAAGGTGTTGGACACGTCGTAGTGGTGCGAGATGGCCTTCGCGTCCCGCTTCTTGGAGTGCCGCAGCCACGACGGGATGCGGCTGAACGGCGCCTCCTGCGGGGGCGGGTCCAGCCTGCGGGAAACCGCGCCGCGCAGCAGCGGGTCGCGCAGGACCGAGGCGCTGATCCGCGCCTTGTCCGCCGGTGTGACATCGCTCAGCACCTGCTGCATCGTCGTCAGGGCGTCGATCATGTCGCCGTCGACGTCGACCATGCCGGTCACGTAGGCGCGGGCGAGGCCCAGGGCACCCGGCGAGTGCAGCAGGTACGACACCGCGTACGGCGAACGGACATCGAACCGGATTCCGGCGCCGGGCACTCCCGCCCGCGATCCGTCGTACGCCGTGAACTCCACCGGCGCCTCGGCCCCGGCGAGCCGCTCGAAGACGCTGGCCAGCGTCATCTTGATCCCTCCTGTCTCTCCGCCCGGACCGGCGCTGGCCGGCCCGTTGGGCTCCCCCGATACCGCGGACGCGTCATCAGCGCCCGCGGACGCACTTGTCATAGAGGTCCAGCAGCCGCTCGCCGGCGTCGTACCTGCCCTTGAGCCGCCGGTAGGTCTCCCCGTCGTAGTAGCGCCAGAACTCGTCGCGGCCGTAGAAGGCCGTCGAGTAGAGGGACTTGTGCCCGTCGAGGGCCGCGACCTTCCGCTCGATGAGCCGGTTGTGGTACTCGGGGATCTGGCCGGGCGGGATCCGGACCGTCCCCCAGAAGCCGGCGTTCATGTAGGTGCGGCCCGTCTCCAGCGGGTACAGCGGCCACCGCTCCCTGGCGCGCAGCGGGCACAGCCAGATGGGGCTCATGCCGACCTTGTCGTGGAAGAACTCCAGGAACTCGGGCAGCCGCTCGACGGGCACCTCGATGTCCTGGATGACGTCCTCGCGCGGACGCAGCCCGCGCCACCGCTCCGCGCGCGCGACGATGTGGTAGCGGCGGTCGTAGGCGACCAGCCTGCGGTACACGTCCGAGCGCTTGTACTTGTCGGGCCACAGCCGCCGGACCGTCGGGTTCTGGACGCCGAACGCGCCCGAGCACCAGAACCAGTCGGTGTCCCAGCGCCAGATGTAGTCGCGGATCGTCAGGAAGTCGACCGACCGCTCCTGGATCGACCTGTAGTAGATCTGCCGGCCGGTGTAGTCGGACGTGTACGGCGCCGAGTCGGCGAAGAAGCCGAGCGTGATGTACTGCTCGCCGGCGCTGAAGACCGTCCCGTCCATGAAGTCGACGGACTCGCCCTCGAACGTCCCCGACTCGGTGATCTCGCCCATCGCCTTGGCCAGTTCCACCGCGTCGCCGAACCGCAGGTGGCGGAGCCGGACGTACGGGCGGACCGGCCGCAGCTCGATCTTCAGCCGCAGCGAGTAGCCGAGCGTCCCGTAGGAGTTGGGGAACCCGAAGAACAGGTCGGCGTGCTCGTTGTCGCGGGTCGCCGTGACGATCTCGCCGTCCCCGGTGAGGACCTCCATCTCCAGGACGCCCTCGTGCGGCAGCCCGTCGCGGAACGACGTCGACTCGATGCCGAGCCCCGTCACCGCCCCGCCCAGCGTGATCGTCTTCAGCTGCGGGACGACCGTCGGCATCAGCCCGTGCGGGAGCGTCGCGTCGACGAGGGCCTCGTAGGTCGTCATGCCCTGGACCTGGGCCGTGCGCTCCCCGGCGTCGACGCTCAGCACCCTGTCGAACCCGGACACGTCCAGGCCCGGCGCGTCCGAGGGGTCGCGCCACCGGAACAGGTTCGAGGTCCGCTTCGCCAGCCGCACCGGCGTGCCCGCCGGGATCGCCTCGTAGGAACGTCTGAGGGCGTCCACCGCCCGCTGGTGGTCGCCCTCGACCGCAAGCTCCGTCATCTACCCCTCCCGGACCATAGTTAAATCGATCATCCCATGTACGGTCCACATAATTTGGACGTCGGGGGAGTCACAGGTCGAGAGGGGAATAAACCCACAGCTACGTACATCGGCGTCGTTTCGTCTCCTGGAGGCGACAGCACCGCTACAAGGCGGCCACGTCCAGCTTTCCCCAAAGCCGCACGCCGACAAACCCCGGTCACTTCACCAGACGCAGAATCCACGGGTAGCGGAACGTCTGGCCGGTCAGCGCGAACACCGCGGCGATCGCCGACAGCACCCACGCCGCCGCGTACACGACGCCGCCGAGGCCGAAGGTGACGATCGTGAGCAGCAGCAGCGTCACCTGGAAGTTGACCGCCTCCGCCGCCTGCCGCCGGACGTACTCCGACCGCTTGCCGCTGACCAGCATCAGGACGAGCGGGCCGACGAACAGCGTCGGGACGGCGACCGCGTGCGCCGCGGCGGCGAGCATCCGGTCCTCGCCCGTCTCGCCCGTGGCGAGCTGCGCCCGCCGCACGGGTTCCAGGTCGCGGGTGACGGCCCCGAGCTCGCTGCGCGTCTTGGCCGTGATGGCCAGTTGCACGCGCATGTCGAACTCGTCCTCATCGAGCCGTCCCTCGGCGTACGCGTCCTGGAGCCGCTGGATGACCGGTTCGCGCTCGGCGTCCGAGACCCTCAGATCCCCCACCGCGTGGCTGCTGTCCATACCTCCATGCTGGACGGGCCCGCGCCCCGGGACCATCAGGGAAGACCCTGAGCCGCCCCTGAATCGTCCTGGTGCACCATCGTGCGGCCGGTCTGCCCGTACTCCTTCCCGGGGACGAGCCGCCCGCCGTACAGCTCCGACACGGTCACGAAGGCGTACCCCTTCGCGGCGAGCCGGTCGATGATCTTCGGAACCGCCCGCACCGTCGTCGGGTGGATGTCATGCATCAGCACGACATAGCCGGGCTTCACGGCCTTGAGCACCCGCTTCTCCACGTACCGGGTGTCGCGGTGCTCCCAGTCGAGCGGATCGACCGTCCACAGCACCTGCGCCAGGCCCATCTCCCGCGTGATCTTCGTGAGCCGCTCGGACATCGACCCGTACGGCGGCCGGAGCAGCACCGGCGTGACGCCCGACGCCCGCCGGACCGCGTCCTGCGTCCGCATCAGCTCCTCCATGACCTTCTTCTTGGACGCCCTCCCGAGGTCGGCGTGCGTGTAACTGTGGTCGCCGAGTTCGTGCCCGGCCTCGTGCTCGCGCCGGACGAGCTCCGGGTGCTTCGCCACGTTCTCCCCCACCAGGAAGAACGTCGCCCGCACACGCCGCGCCGCGAGGATGCCCAGCAGCTCCCCGGTGCTCTCCGCCGGCCCGTCGTCGAACGTCAGCGCCACGCACTTCACCCGCGAGCAGTCCGGCGGCGGTGGCGGCGGCGGTTCGGGTTTCGGTTCGGGTTTCGATTCCGGCTTCGGCTTCGCGGAGACCGAACTCGGCGCGGCGGCCGTCACCTCCCCGGAGGCCGGGGCCAACGTGCTCAATCCCCCGAAAACCGCGGCCGTGAGCAGGGCCGCGGCCCCCTTCCGGACGCGGTCAAGCCCGTCCATCAACACCCCCGCTGCTGGTCCCCCAAGCCCGCCAGTCTAGGGCTCGGCCCCTTCCCCGCCGGGGATGCCGCCGCCTGTGTCGGGAACCAGCGCACCCGAGATGTCGTTATCGTCGTACACCGCATCCGCACCAGACGACGGGGTAGGCGATGAGGTTCCGGGACCGATTCGGGATCCGCAAGAACCGCGGGTCCACGGTGACCAGGCTCGACCGCGAGGCGAACGACGGCGACATCGAGGCACTGATCGCCTTCGCGCGATCCCGCCGCGGCGTCGAGTTCTTCGTCGAGCCGGAGACGTTCGCCACCGACACCACCGCCGTCGCCGTCGCCCACGACGGCGAATGGACCCGCCGCCGCGTGGGCTCCCCCAAGGTCATCGGCAAGGTGGCCCGCGACCTCGGCCTGCCCATCTACGACGTCCAGATCGTCGGCTACCCGCCCCGCATGCGCGCCTGGAACGCCCGCAACCCCGACCGCCGCCTGGACCCCGGCACCCCCGGCCAAGCAGTAGCCCCCTGACCCACCCCGACGCCCGCACCGGTGGCCGCTACGCCGTGATGCCGGGGCGGTGCTGCCCGGGGCGTGGCGGCCGCGCGTCGGCGCCTGCCGCGCGGGGCGTCGGGGCGGCGGGTCAGCCGGCTTTTCGGGGGTGGTCGTAGGCGGCGGCCAGGTCGTCGGAGGTCATGCGGAGGCGGAGTTGCGAGGGCGGAATGCCCACGTTGATCACCTCGCGGAGGATGACGGCCATCGAGTAGGCGGGGTCGGCGTCCAGGGCGCGTTCTAGGGCCACGTTGGCGAGGCCGCCGTCGCCCGCGGAGTAGGCGGCGAAGGCCAGAAGGGACGCGGGGGCGGGGGCGCAGGGGGGCGCTACGCGGCGCACTATGTCGCGCCAGAAGGCGATGTCGGCGGCCGGGGCCTCCTCGTCGATGCGGATCCATGCCTCGTCGCGCAGGCGCAGGTCGGTGAGGAGGAAGCCGAGCCGGGCGACCTCGTCGTCGGTGGGTCTGATGCCGGTGTGGACGTGGGCGAGCAGGGTCAGGACGAAGGCGAGGTCCTCCTCGGTGGTACGGCCCCGGGCGAGGTGGCGCCTTTCGGCTCTGGCGGTGGCTTCGCCCACGGCGGTGCGGGCGGGGCCCTCCAGGGGCTGGACGGAGCGGACGAGTTCGGCGCGGTCGGCGAGGGCGACGTGCCCCGCATAGGTCGCCTGGGCGGCGAGGACGCTGCCGGAGATGTCGTACGGGGTGCCCTCGGGCGGGCAGCAGTCGGCACGGCAGGTGAGCGACCACCAGCGGCCGTCGGCGACGCGGATCGCCTCGACCGCGGGAACGCCGGCGGCGGCGAGCGCGTCCCGCGCGGGCCCGGCCGATTCCTCGACCTCGGCCGCCGGGCCGTAGCCGAGGAGCAGGGAGCGGGCGAAGCCGTTGGCGGCGAGGAGCGCGGCCACCCTGTCGGCGGCGCCGGCGGCCGGTAAGTCGAGCCGGATCGCGCATGTGCCGCGGTCGCGGCCCTCGAAGCCGATGACGACGAGGCTGCGGGACGGGTGGAAGCCGAGCAGGTACGGGACGGCCGCGATGGCGTCCTGGGCGGTGCGGATCACGAGAGGTGCCATGACGTCGACGTTCGCAGCCCCGCCGGGCGGCCGGCCGCAGGTCCAGGAACTGTGGATAACTCCGGGAAGGACTCCCGGCTGACGCGGCCTCTTGGCCGAGCCGGGACGCGGGTGTCGGCCGGGGGCGGTAGCGTTGGGCGGCGTGCCCACCCCTGATCTGCTGACCGGCAGCGATACCCAGATTCCGGATATGGCGACCCTCCTCGCCGCGGCCGTGGCGTCCATCGGGGGTGCCGAGCGCCCGGGGCAGGTGGAGATGGCGCTGGCGGTGGAGAAGGCGATCGACGCCGGAGAGCATCTCGCCGCGCAGGCCGGCACGGGGACGGGCAAGTCGCTCGCTTATCTCGTGCCCGCGATCCGGCACGCGGTGGAGAAGCAGACGACGGTCGTGGTGTCGACCGCGACGATCGCGCTGCAGCGGCAGCTCGTCGACCGGGACCTGCCCCGCCTGGCGGAGGCCCTCGGGCCGATGCTCGGGACGGAACTGAAGTTCGCGATCCTGAAGGGCCGCCGGAACTACCTGTGCCTGCACCGCGTGCAGACCGGGGCCCCCGAGGACGAGGACGGGCCGGGTCTCTTCGACACGCAGCAGCTCTCGACGCTGGGACGGCAGGTCAAGCGGCTCAACGAGTGGGCCGAGGAGACCCGGACCGGCGACCGGGACGAGCTGGTGCCGGGGGTCGGCGAGCAGGCGTGGCGGCAGGTGGCCGTGACGGCGAAGGAGTGCCTGGGCGCGCAGCGGTGCCCGCAGGGCACCGAGTGCTTCGCCGAGCTCGCCAGGGCGGAGGCCGGCGAGGCGCACATCGTGGTCACCAACCACGCGCTGCTGGCCATCGACGCCCTGGAGGAGTTCCAGGTCCTTCCCGAGCACGATGTCGTCATCGTGGACGAGGCCCATGAGCTGGTCGACCGGGTGACGTCGGTGGCCACGGGAGACCTGAGCGCGGCCGGCGTGGAGACCACCGCCCGGCGCTGCGGGCGGTTGATCGAAGAGGCCGTCGCGGACCGGTTGAAAGAGGCCGCGGAGGGTCTCGGCATCCTGCTCGAGGATCTGCCCCAGGGGCGCATGGACGTCCTCCCGTCCGCTCTGGGCACCACCCTCGCGGTGGTACGGGACGCCGCGCACGCCTGCATCACGGCGATCGGGCCCGAGAAGAAGGACGCGGATCCCGGTGACATGGCCGCGCGCAAGGCGGCGCGGTCGTCGCTGGAGGAACTGCACGACACGGCCGTGCGGATGCTGGATGCGTTCAAGCCCGAGATGGCGCAGCGCTTCGACGTGGTGTGGGTGGAGAAGCCGTTCGTGCAGGACGGCCGTCCGAAGCGTCCGCCGGCGCTGCACGTGGCGCCGATCGGGGTCGGCGGCCTGCTGCGGGCGACGCTGTTCGAGCAGCGCACCGCGATCCTGACGTCGGCGACGCTGACGCTCGGCGGGTCGTTCGAGCCGCTCGCGCGCCAGTGGGGCCTGCCGCCGCTGGACGAGAAGGGCTCCAGGGACGCCAAGACCGCAGCCGAAGGGCTCGCGCGGACCGCGACGGAGAAGGGCGAGGAGACCGAGGTCGTGTGGTCGGGGCTGGACGTCGGCTCGCCGTTCGACCATCCGAAGGCCGGCATCCTGTACGTCGCGCGGCACCTGCCGCAGCCGGGCCGGGACGGCCTCGCCGACGCCTACCTCACCGAGATCACCGAGCTGATCGAGGCGGCGGGCGGGCGCACGCTGGGCCTGTTCTCCTCGATGCGGGCGGCGCGGCAGGCCGCCGACGAGCTGAAGGACCACCTGACGCATCCGCTGCTGTGCCAGGGCGAGGACTCGACGTCCCTGCTGGTGAGGCAGTTCGCCGAGGACGAGCGGACCTGCCTGTTCGGCACCCTGTCGCTCTGGCAGGGCGTGGACGTGCCCGGCCCGTCGCTGCGGCTCGTCATCATGGACCGCATCCCGTTCCCGCGCCCGGACGACCCGGTGTCGTCGGCGCGGTCGCGGGCGGTCGCGGCGCGCGGCGGCAACGGGTTCATGGCGGTCGCCGCGACGCATGCCGCGCTGCTGCTCGCGCAGGGCGCGGGCCGGCTGCTGCGGTCGATGGACGACCGCGGCGTCGTCGCCGTCCTCGACCCGCGGCTCGCCACGGCCCGCTACGGCGGCTTCCTGAAGAGCTCGCTGCCGCCGTTCTGGGCGACGACCGACCCGGACGTGGTCCGCGGCGCCCTCCGCCGCCTCGACGCCGCGGCCTCCGAACCGGCCTCCGAACCGGTGTCCGAACCGTCCTGACGGCTCGGGCGCCGGCCCGGCCGCGGTCGCGCCGTCGAAGGCGGGTCAGCGGCGGTACGTGTGCAGGAACTCGCCGATGCGGCCGACGGCGTCCTCCAGGTCGTCGGCGTACTGGAGGGTGACGACGCGGAAGTGGTCGGTGGCCGGCCAGTTGAAGCCCGTCCCCTGGACGACGAGGAGCTTCTGCTGTTCGAGCAGGTCGAGGGCGAAGCGCATGTCGTCCTCGATCGGATACATCTCCGGGTCCAGGCGCGGGAAGACGTACAGGGCGCCCTGCGGTTTGACGCAGCTGACGCCCGGCAGGTCGTTCAGCAGCTTCCACGCGCGGTCGCGCTGCTCGCCGAGCCGGCCGGCCGGCAGGACGAGGTCGTCGATGCTCTGGTAGCCGAAGAGCGCGGCCTGGATGGCGTGTTGGCCGGGGACGTTCGGGCAGAGCCGCATGTTGGCGAGGATGTCGAGGCCCTCGATGTAGGACTCGGCGTGCTCCTTCGGCCCGGACAGCACGACCCAGCCCGACCGGAACCCGGCGACCCGGTAGTTCTTCGACAGCCCGCCGAAGGTCAGGCAGAGCAGGTCGGGCGCCAGGGACGCGATGGGCACGTGCTCGGCGTCGTCGTAGAGGATCCGGTCGTAGATCTCGTCGGCGAAGATGAGCAGGTTGCGGCGGCGCGCGACCTCGACGATGCGGGTCAGGGCCTCGCGCGAGTAGACGGCGCCGGTCGGGTTGTTCGGGTTGATGATGACGATGGCGCGGGTCCGGTCGCCGATCTTCGCCTCGATGTCGTCGAGGCTCGGCTGCCAGCCGTCGTCCTCATCGCACAGGTAGTGGACGGGGGTGCCGCCGCAGAGCGAGACCGACGCCGTCCACAGCGGGTAGTCGGGCGTGGGGATGAGGACTTCGTCGCCGTCGTTGAGCAGCGCCTGCAGGGTCATGACGATGAGCTCGGACACGCCGTTGCCGAGGTAGACGTCCTCGACGTCGATGCCGGACACGCCGTTGGCCTCGAAGCGCTGCACGATGGCGCGGCGCGCGGCGAGGATGCCCTTGGAGTCGCTGTAGCCGTGCGCCTCCGGCAGGTTGCGGATCATGTCCTGGAGCAGTTCGGGCGGCGCCTCGAACCCGAACGGCGCCGGGTTGCCGATGTGCAGCTTGAGGATCTTGCTGCCCTCGGCCTCCAGCTGCTTGGCGCGCTTCAGCACCGGCCCGCGGATGTCGTAACAGACGTTGGTCAGCTTGCCCGACTGGTTGACCTGCATGGATTCACCATAACCGCGGACCGCCCGCGACACGCGCGCCACCCCGCCGCCGCGCCGCACCCGTGACCGGAGCCGGACGCCGCGAGAACCGAACGCCCTGGCCGGAAGGCGCGCGCCCGCCGGACGCCCCGTCCCCCGGCCGCTGAGGGGCCGGGGGAACGGCGGCGGGCGGAGGCGTCACGGTGCGGCGATCGCGGAGAGGATCGCCAGCCGCGCGGCGCGCCGGGCCGGGCGGATCGCCGCGAGGGCCCCGGCGATCGCGCCGACGACCGCGATGACCGCCATGGTGGCGGCGGACGGCGCGAACGGGTTGCCGAGGGCCGTGCCGAGCCCCCACCCGAGGAACAGGCCGAGGCCGAGCCCTCCGCCGGTGCCGAACAGCGCCACGATCACCGATTCCCACCGGACCATGGATCTGATCTGCGGGCGGGTCGCGCCGACCGCGCGGAGCAGCCCGAGCTCGCGGGTCCGCTCGTGGACGGCGAGCGACAGCGTGTTCGTGATGCCGAGCAGGGCGACGACGATGGCGAGGACGAGCATCCCGTAGACGACCGTGATGAAGCCGGCCATCTCCTCGGTCTGCGCGGCGACGAACGCGTCCCGCGACTGGACCTCGGGGGCGCCGTAGGGCTTGGCGAGCGCCGTCAGGGCCTCCCGGGCGGACGCGGCCGACGCGCCGGGGTTCAGTCCGACGAAGGCACGCGTGTCCAGGGCCTGCTCGGTGTGCACGTCCCATACGGCGCGCGGGACGAGGTAGTCACCGGTCAGGTCGGTGTTCTTGTAGACGGCCCCTACGGTGAGCCGCTGCGAGGCGCCGTCCGCGAACGTCACGGCTACCGGGGTGCCCACGTGCCAGTCGTTGTCGTCTGCGGCCTTGGCGGAGACGGCGAACGTACCGGCGCCGGCCAGGCCGCCTTCCCTGACGTCCAGGTCGAGGACGCGCCCCAGGCTGGACGGGTCGGCCACGCTCACGGTGGACGGCGAGCCGGCCACGCGCATGCTGCCCGTGCCGAGCCCCGCGACCTCGCTGACCTGCGGCAGTTTCGCCGCGTCCCGGACGAGCGCGGTACTGAACCCGCCGGTCTCGTTGTTCCCGGCGTTCACGACGATCGGGCCCTTGAACGATCCGGCGACGCCGTCCTCCAGGGACGCGCGCAGCGACCCGATGAACACCGTCATGAGCGTGACGACGCCGACGCCGATCATCAGCGCGGTCGCGGCGCCCGCGGTGCGGGCCGGGCTGCGGGAGGCGTTGTCGCGGGCGAGCGCGCCCGGCACGCCGCGCAGCCGCGCCGCGGGCCCGCCGAGGAGCGCCGCGACCGGGCGGGCGGCGACCGGCCCCAGCACGACCATCGCGGCGACGGTGACCAGCGCGCCCGCGGCCGCCATCGCCATCTGCCCGGTGACCGCGCCGAACACGACGGTCCCGACGGCGACCGCCGCGAACACGGCGCCGACGATGATCCGGGTCTCCGACGGGCGGGACGCCTCGGCCGCGACCTCCCGCAGCGCGGCGAGCGGCGGCACCCGCGACGCCTTCAGCGCGGGGCCGAGCGCCGCGACCAGGGTGACCAGCAGCCCGACCGGCACCGCGATGAGGATCGAGGTGCCGGCGACCGTGAGCCCTTCCATCGCGATCCCGATCCTGAACCGCATGAACAGCTCCCGGAGGAGGGCCGCGAAGCCGAGCCCGCCGGCGAGCCCGGCGAGGGTGGCGGCGCCGCCGACGGCGAGGGCCTCGAACCCGACGATCGCGACGACCTGCCGGCGGCCGGCGCCGAGGGCGCGCAGCAGCGCCGACTCGCGGGTCCGCTGCGCCATCGTGATCGCGAACGTGTTGTGGATGGAGAACGCGGCGACGAGCAGCGCGACCCCGCCGAACGCGGCGAGCACGATCCGGAACACGCGCAGGAACCCGCTCTCGACGAGGCTCATGCCCTCCTCGACCTGCGCCTCGTTCGTGACGGCCTCCACCCCGGCGGGCAGGACCGGCGCGATCCGCGACGCCAGTTCCGCCTGGCTGACGCCGTCCTGCGCCCGGACGGCGGCGCCGCCGATGCGGCCGGTGCCCTTGGCGACGTACTCGCGGGCCCCGGCGAGGGAGAACGCGGTGAACGACGTCTCGCCGAACGCGTCCTCGTCGCCGAACTTGCTGATCCCGACGACGGTCACCGGGATCTTCTGCGGCGTGAGCACCGCCGTCCGGTCCCCGACCTTCAGGTCCCCCTCGACGGCGAACATCTTGTTGATGACGACCTCGTTCGGTGCGCGCGGCGCCCGCCCCGACACGAGGTGGTACGGGTTGAGCTCTGGATCGGTCAGCCAGTTGCCGGCGATCCGCGGGCCGCGCGACTGGATCGTGGTGCCGTCCTTGGCGAGCAGCTGCCCCGATCCCTGGATGGTGGGTTCGGCACCGGCGACACCGTCCACCTGACGCACCCGTTCCAGGACGGACCCGTCGATCTGCCCGCGCGAGCCCCACGGCGCATCGCTGACCTTGGTCGCGTTCCGCACGGTCACGTCCGTGTTGCCGTACGCCTTGGAGAAGTACCCGTCGATGCTCGCCGCGAGCGTGTCGCCCAGGACGAGCGTTCCGGTCAGGAACGTCACGCCCAGGAAGACGGCCACCAGGGAGCCGGCCATGCGGCGCTTGCGTCCCCACAGTTCCTTGAAGACGAGCCCGATCATGAGTGGTCTCCCAGCCCTCGCATGCGGTCCAGCACCCGGTCGGGCGTGGGGGCGTCCATGACGTCGACGACCCTGCCGTCGGCGAGGAACACGACCGCGTCGGCGTGCCCCGCGGCGACCGGGTCGTGGGTGACCATCGCGACGGTCTGGCCGAGGTCGTCGACGGCGTTGCGGAGCAGCGCCAGGACCTCGGCGCCGGTGCGGGAGTCGAGGTTGCCGGTCGGCTCGTCCGCGAACACGATCTGCGGGCGGGTGACCAGCGCGCGGGCGAGCGCCACCCGCTGCTGCTGCCCGCCGGACATCTCCGCCGGCCGGTGCGACAGCCGGTCCCCCAGCCGCAGGACGCGGACGACGGTGTCCAGCCACTCCCCGTCCGGCCTCGTCCCCGCGAGCGTGAGGGGCAGGAGGATGTTGTCGCGCGCCGTCAGCGTCGGGATCAGGTTGAACGCCTGGAACACGAACCCGATGCGCTCGCGCCGGAGCCGGGTGAGCCGCCGGTCCGACAGCGCGCCGAGTTCCTCGCCGCCGACGTAGACCTTGCCGGACGTGGCGTCCTCCAGCCCCGCCACGCAGTGCATGAGCGTGGACTTCCCGGCGCCGGACGGGCCCATGATCGCGGTGAACCGGCCGCCCGGGAACTCCGCGGTCACGTCGTCGAGCGCGCGCACCGCCGTGTCCCCCGACCCGTACACCTTGCCGAGGCGGACGGTGCGCGCACCGCCGCCGACCTCATTGACCGCTCGTCTTGCCTCTGCTGCGTTTCCCATGTCCGGGATCGTGGCCGCGCGCCATGCCGCCCGTCGTCGGGCCAGGAGAGGCACCCCGCCTGCTCCCCCGGACGCACCGCGCGCCGCCCGGCTACGTCCGCCGCGGTACGCACGAAGATCAATAAGACGCGATGTCCAATTGTGATGCGGGCAACATACATGCAGGCTTGCTTGCTTGTTTGTTCGCTCGTACCGTCTCAGCCATGGCAGTCAGCAGCCGCAGGCGTCACCGGCACGGCTCGTCCGGCCGGCGCACGCAGCAGGAACGCCGGTCGCGCACGCAGGCCAGACTCCTGGAGGCGACCATGGAGTGCCTGGTCGACCTCGGCTGGTCCGGGACGTCCACCACGGAGGTGGCCCGCCGCGCCGGCGTCTCGCGCGGCGCGCAGCAGCACCACTACCCGACGAAGATGGTGCTCGTCGCGGCGGCGCTGGAGCATCTGCTCGAGGCGCAGCGGCTGGCGTACGAGACGGCGTTCGCCGTACTGCCGCCGGAGCACCGCAACGTCTCGGGCGCCCTCGACCTGCTGTGGGAGGTGTTCCGCGGCCGTCCGGCCAAGGCCCTCATGGAGCTGGCCGTGGCCGCCCGCACCGACGACGAGCTGCGGCCGCTGTGCATCGACCTGAACGAGCGGATCCTCCAGGTGATCCTGGAGACGTTCGAGCGGCTGTTCCCGCAGAACACGCTCGCCCCCGGCTTCGCCCCGACGATGCTGCGCGCCCTGTTCGCGATGTTCGTCGGGCTCTCCATACAGAACGCCCTGGACGACGACGCCGAAGGCCACCAGGCCGCGGTGCTGCGCCAGGTCAAGGACGTCGCGCTGCTGATCGTCCCCCAGCGGGGGACGCCGCCGGGCACCCCCATGCCCGACACCCCGGCGCAGGCCGGCACGCCCGCGCCCACAACCGAACAGTGACCCACCCCCGACACCTCCGGTAACACCGCCGGCCCGGCGTCCCGCCCGAGGCCGGCCGCAGCCCCCCGAGGGAGCGCCCCACATGCCGAAAGCCCCCACCGACCTCGCCAGCGAACTCCGCGAGCAGGTCAAGGACAAGAAGTCGTACCTCGGTGTCATCGACCGCCTGAACAAGGCGTCGGTGGACAAGCACTGGGAGGCCTACGCCGACATCCCCTGGGACGACCCCGAGTTCACGGTCGACAAGACCGACCCGCGCTGGGTCCTGCCGGAGTTCGACCGGCTCGGCGAGACGGCCTGGTACCGGGCGCAGCCGCCGGAGATCCAGGCGCAGATCGGGCTGTGGCGCGTCGCCACCGCGATGAAGATCGGCCTGCAGTTCGAGAACCTGCTGAAGCGCGGACTGCTCAACTACGCCTACCGGCTGCCGAACGGGCGGCCCGAATTCCGGTACGTCTACCACGAGACGACCGAGGAATGTCACCACGGGATGATGTTCCAGGAGTTCGTGAACCGGACGAAGATGCCGATCCGCGGCATGCCGCGGGCGCTCAGCCTCATAGCCCAGGCCGCGCCGTGGATCCCGCTGGTCAGCACCGAGATGTTCTTCGTGTTCGTGCTCGGCGGCGAGGACCCGATCGACTACGTGCAGCGCAAGTCGCTCAAGGGCGGGCACATCAAGCACCCGCTCGAAGAGACCATCATGAAGATCCACATCGCGGAGGAGGCCCGGCACATCTCGTTCGCCCGGCACTACCTCAAGCACCGGGTGCCGAACATGACCCCGGCGCGCCGCCGCATCCTCGGCGTCGCGACCCCGGTCGTGCTCGGCGTGATGGCGCGGATCATGCTGTCCCCGCCCGGGCCGATGGTGCGGCACTTCAACATCCCGAAGGACGTCGTCCGCGCCGCCTACCGGAACCCGGCGTCGCAGGCGGAGATCTCCAACTCGGTCGGCAAGATCCGCGACCTGATGGCCGAGCTCGGTGTGATCGGCCCGGTGAACAGGCGGGTCTGGAAGGCGTTCGGCATCTGGGACGAGCCGGGCACGCGCCGCCCCCTCGACGCCGCCAAGGCCACCTGAGCATGGCCGACGTTCAGGCGGGCCCCGCCGTGGTGAGCAACGCCGTGGTGACGCCGGCGGCGGGACCGGGCGGCCCGTACAAGGTCGTCATCATCGGCACCGGTTTCTCCGGCCTCGGCATGGCGATCGGGCTGAAGAAGGCCGGCGTGCACGACTTCGTCATCCTGGAGAAGGCGGACGAGGTCGGCGGCACATGGCGGGAGAACACCTACCCGGGCTGCGCGTGCGACATCATGTCGCTGCTGTACTCGTACTCGTTCGAGCCCAAGGCCGACTGGTCGCGGATGTTCCCCAGGCAGGCGGAACTCCTGCAGTACATCAAGGACATCGTCGGCAAGTACGAGCTGGGGCAGCACATCCGGTTCAACGCCGAGGCGACCGGGACGGAGTACGACGACGCCACCGACACCTGGCGGGTGACCGTCAACGGCGGCGAGGTCGTCCGGGGGCGGGCGCTGGTCGCCGGGATGGGGCCGCTGCACCGTCCGAGCATCCCGGACCTGCCCGGCCTCGCCGCCTTCGAGGGGAGGACGTTCCACTCGGCCGAGTGGGACCACTCCTACGACCTGGCCGGCAAGCGGGTGGCGGTGGTCGGGACGGGCGCGTCCGCGATCCAGTTCGTCCCGCAGATCGCGAAGCGGGCCGGGCACCTGACGGTGTTCCAGCGGACCCCGCCGTGGATCATCCCGAAGCCCGACCGCCGCGTCACCGGGCTGGAGCGGACGCTGTTCCGGCGCGTCCCGCTCGTGCAGCGCGGGTACCGCAACGGCATCTACCTGATGCAGGAGAGCTTCGTCCTCGGATTCAAGAACCCGAAGCTGCTGAAGGCGGCCAGTTCGCTCGCGCGGCTGCACCTCGCCCGGCAGGTCCCCGACCCGGACCTGCGCCGCAAGCTGACGCCCGACTACACGATGGGCTGCAAGCGGACGCTCGTGTCCAGCGACTACTACCCGGCGCTGATGCGGCCCGACGTCGAGTTGACGACGGAGGGCATCGCGGAGGTCCGCGAGCACTCGATCGTCACCCGGGACGGTCGCGAGCACGAGGTCGACGCGATCATCTTCGGCACCGGGTTCCACGTCACCGACGCGTTCGACGGCGCGCACATCGTCGGACGGAACGGGCTGAAGATCCAGGACGCGTGGAAGGACGGCATCGAGGCGCACCTCGGCGTCGCGGTCGCGGGCTTCCCGAACCTGTTCCTGCTGCTCGGCCCGAACTCCGGGCTCGGCCACAATTCGATGATCTTCATGATCGAGGCGCAGGTCCGCTACGTCCTGCAGTGCCTGGCGATGCTGGACGCGGCGGGCGGCGCGCGGATCTCGGTGAAGCCGTCCGTCCAGGACCGCTTCAACCGGTGGGTGCAGCGCAGATCCGAGGGCGCCGTCTGGGTCGCCGGGGGCTGCGACAGCTGGTACCTGGACCGCGACGGCGTGAACCGGGCGGCGTGGCCGGCGTCGACGCTGAACTACTGGCTGCGCACCCGCCGGCTGAACCCCGCCGACTTCCAGGTCGAACGGCGGGACGACGAGCACGGTTTCATCGGCGCCCGACTATCGGCGGGGTCGGCGCACCCCTTAGAATCCCCCGTAATTGAACAATGAATCCAATTAGCCACCGCGGGCCGGGCCACTCCCCCACGGGCCCGGACCCGCGGTTCATCGAGCGGAGCGCGCAATGAGCATCGCGATCGTGACCGGAGGCGCATCCGGCATCGGCCGTGCGATCGCCACGTCCCTGGTGGCGCGCGGCGACACCGTCGTGGTCACCGACATCAACGCCGACGGCGCCGCCAAGGTCGCCGAGAAGCTGAACACCCTCGGCAGGGGCAAGGCGGCCTCCGCCGCGCTCGACGTCACCGACGCCGGCGCCGTCGCCGACCTCTACCAGGGCGTGAAGGCCGACCACGGACGGCTCGACATCGTGTTCAACAACGCCGGCATCGCGATCGGCGGCCTGGCCGAGGAACTCACCCTCGACCACTGGAACCGCGCCATCGACATCAACCTCAAGGGCGTCGTCCACGGCGTCCACGCCGCCTACCCGATCATGCTGGAGCAGCGCGCCGGCCACATCGTCAACACCGCGTCGCTGGCCGGGCTCGTCCCGATGCCGATCGGCATCCCCTACACCGCCACCAAGCACGCCGTCGTCGGCCTGTCCCTCGGGCTGCGCGCGGAGGCCGCCGGACGCGGTGTCAAGGTCAGCGTCGTCTGCCCGTCCTTCGTCGACACCCCGCTCCTGCACAACGTCAACCCGGACCTGCCCGAGACGCCGATGAGCGGCGACGCGACCGGCGACATCGCCAAGGCGTCCCCGCGCCTCTACACGGCGGAGAAGCTGGCCCGCGACATCATGCGCGGCGTCGCGAAGAACCAGGCGCTCATCGTCGCCCCCGCGCACGGCCGGCTCGCCTGGCGCGGCGTCCGCCTCAACCCGGGCGCCGCCGTCCGCGTCGCGCAGATCGCCGTGGACCGGATCCGCGCCGGGAAGTGACCGCGGAGGCGTGCGCCCGGTCAGGCGGGGGCGCGGCGGACGATCAGCAGCGCGACGTCGTCCTCGGCCTGCCACCGGCCGATGAGCGCGCTCATCACCGTCGCGCCGACCGTCTCCGGCGGGCCCGCCGACACCGCCGCGCACAGCCGGTCGATGCCGGTGTTCAGCGAGTTGTCCCGCCGCTCGATCAGCCCGTCGGTGTAGAAGCACAGCAGGCCGCCCGGCGGGAGGTCGATGGTCACCGTCCGGCGGGGGATCTCGTCGCCCATGCCGATCAGGACGTCGGGCTTGGCGTCGACGGTGCACGCGGGCCGCCCGGGCACGGCGATCACCGGCGGGAGGTGGCCGGCCGACGACATCCGGACCCGCGCCATCCCCGGCTCGAAGATCGCGTACAGCACGGTCGCGGTCGCGTCGGGCTCGAAATGCTGCATCTTCCGGTCGAGCCTGCGCAGGGCCTCCGCCGGATCGTCGGTCTCCAGCGCGTAGGCCCGCAGCGCGCTGCGCATCCGCCCCATCACCACGGCGGCCGCGAACCCGTGCCCGGCGACGTCCCCCATGACGATGCCGATCTCCCCGGACGGGAGCGTGAACACGTCGTACCAGTCCCCGCCGACGTCGGCCTTGCCGGGACGGTAGCGCGCGGACAGTTCGGCGCCGGGGATGTCCGGCAGCGCGGACGGCACCAGGCTGCGCTGCAGTTCCAGCGCCCCGGAGCGCTCCGCCCGGTTCTGCAACCCCTGCACGGCCATCGCGGCGCGCGAGGCCGCGAGCTGGAGGAACTCGGTGTCGTCCGCGGTGAACCGGCGGGCGGTCAGCGTCCCGACGTGCAGCACGCCGACGAGCCGCCCGCCGCCGATGAGCGGCACGCCGAGCAGGGAGCGCAGCCCCCGCTGGACGAGCAGCGGGTTGAACACCCCCGCGGTCGGCACGTCCGCGATGTACACGGGCTGCCGCTCGGCCGCGACACGACCGGCGAACCCCTGCCCCACCGGGACGTGGGCGGCCTGGCTTACCTCCTCCTCGATGCCCTTCGCGGCCGCCGCAACGAGGAACCGCCGCTGCCGGTCGAGGAGCAGCACCACGGCGGTGTCCACGTCCAGGATCTGGCGCACGCGTTCGAGCAGCGTGTCGAGGAATTCGTCCACGCCCATATGGGCGAACGCCTCGTCGGTGATCGCCCGGATGTTCGCGAGCTTGCGATCCGCGCCCGTCATGGCATCCGCCGTGTTCTTCTACCTGCCGCCTATATATGGCATATCAACTGATCTGCCACTGTTACCCCGCGCCCGGACGCCGACCCCGACGGTGACGCAGATCACACGTCATGATCCGCCGGGGCGTCGGCATAGGCTGGACGGCGTGGAACGCATTCTGGTCAGCTCCTGCCTGGCGGGGCGGCCCGTCCGCTACGACGGCGCAGCCAAGCCGGTGGAAGCCGACCTCTTCGAGCGCTGGCGCACTGAAGGACGCCTCGTACCATTTTGCCCTGAACTATCGGGTGGGCTCACCGTGCCGCGCCCACCCGCCGAGATCGTCGGCGGCGACGGAGGCGACGTCCTCGACGGCACGGCCCGCGTCCTCACCGGCACCGGCGAGGACGTGACCGGTGAGTTCCTGCGCGGCGCCCGCCTCGCCCTCGAAGCGGCCCGCCGCTCCGGCGCCCGCACGGCCCTCCTCAAGGAGGGCAGCCCGTCCTGCGGCACCCACCGCGTCTACGACGGCACCTTCACGGGAACCCCCGCCCCCGGCACCGGCGTGACGACGGCCCTCCTGGAACGCGCCGGGATCAAGGTCTTCCCCGAAACCGACCTGCTCCCCGTCCAAGCCCACCTGGCCGCCCTGGAACGAACCCCCTGAGCGACCCCGCCCGCAGCCCGAACGCCCGGCGCGGCCCCGACCCGACCGGCGCTGCGACAGGGCTTCGACGCGGGGTGGACGGCGCGTCCATATGGGCGCGGCACGGTCGGCGGCATGACGCTGCTTCAGCCAGCCGGAGTCGCCGGGACGACGGACCGCAGGGCGCATCTGCCCGCGCTGGCGCCCATACTCACCGTGGCGCCAATGCTGACCGTGGTGGTCTGGTCGGCGTGACCGCCGGACACGGTGCGGACGCCCCTCGCCGACGGCCCGTGGGTGCAGGTGAACCTGGTCAACTGGCACCTGGTCACCGAAGCGGCCGGCTACTGGGACCGGTTCGGGCCGGGCCGCGTCTTCGAGCACCTGTGGAGCATCGCGGTCCAGGAGCAGTTTCTACCTCGCGTGGCCGGTGCTCCTGCTCATCGCACGGTTCGGTCGGCGGGTCGACCACCGGGTCCTGGCGGTCGCGACCCTGATCTCCGTCGCCTCGTCGGTGCTGATGGCCGCGCCGGTCAGCCCCGCAGACCCGGCGCGGGTCTACACGAGCACCGACACGCGGGCCTGCTCGCTGCTGCTCGGCGCCATGGTCGCCACTCGGCCGGTACGCGGCATGCTCGCCCGCGTCTCCGCCTGATGGGTGGCAGCCGCGCTCGTGCCGCCGGCGGCATCGGCGCGATGTGGCTGCTCGCGGACGGGGCAGATCCGCCGTGGCTGTTCAGCGGCGGGCTCTTCCTCCACTCGCTGGCGTCCGCGCTACTGATCAGGATGTGCACACAGGCGCCGCAGGCATCCGCTGCCAAGGTCCTCGCCTGGCGGCCGCTGCCGTGACTGGGCCTCGCCTCCTACAGCCCGCACCTGTGGCACTGGCCCATCATCGTGCGGCTCTCCCCACAGCGGACGGGCCTCGCGGTGCTCATGGCCGCCCTCGCCATGCTGTGCTCCGCACCGCCCGCCACCGCAGGCCGCGCCCGCCCGCCGATGCCGAACACCGGCGGACGAGCGCGGCGATGGGCCCGACCGCCCGGTCAGCTCAGATCGTGCTCTCCCGCTCTGACGGCATCGATGAACGTCCTCCAATACCCCGGATCGATGACGAGCGCGGGTTCCGCCGGTGCCTTACTGTCCCGGATGCCGATGCCGGCCTCCAGACCGGCGACTTCTACGCAGTTGCTTGATCCGTTACTCCTGGAACTTTTGCGCCACGCGATCCGGTCGCGAGCGGGACGGTCCATCCGAATCCTCCCTGGGTTCGCGAAGCACTTACCCTCGACACGAAACTCATTCGGGAATCCCTTTTTCGGTCGCGCGAAACCCGACTACCGGAATGCCCGTAGCCGTCCGCGGCCCCAAGCCGCTGCCCGGACTCAGCCAGCCGACGTTCCAGCGGAACCGACCCTGACGAGTTGCTTGCCGATGTTCGCCCCATCGAAAAGCCGCTGCAGCGCCGCGGGGGCGTTGTGGAGCCTCTCGATCACGTCCGCCGCCCAGCGCAGTTCGCCCGCCGACACCCAGCCGACGAGACGGGAAAGCACCTCGGGGAAATGGGGCTGGTGATCGAAGAAGATGAAACCCTCCATGCGCGCCCGCCGGAATGCCAGCTGCATATAGTTGGCCGGACCTGCGCCGTACCCCGCGACCGTGTAGCCGGACGAGATCGATCCACACAGTGCGACCCGCGCATAGTGGGCGAGGCGGTCGAGCGCGTTCTCCAGCAGGACACCGCCCACATTGTCGAAAACGCCGGTGAGACCATCCGGGGCGAAGTCGCGCAGCGCCTCCGGGACGCCGCCCGCGCGGTAGTCCACGCACGCGTCGAACCGCGCGACGTCCTCGACCCAGGCGGCCTTCTAGGGCGAGCCGGCGGTGCCGATGACCTGGGCGCCGCACAGCCGTACGATCTGCCCGGCCAGCGAGCCGACGCCGCCGGCCGCACCGGCGACCAGCACCGTCTCCCCCTCCGCGACCGGGTTGACGCCGAACTGGCCGCCGTCCCGCGCCACGACATACTCCTGCCACCCCAGGTCGCCGTAAACCCACTGCCCTCCGGCAGCGCACCGTTCCGGGAGGACACAACGGAGCCGACCCCGCTGCCGCGCATCACCTCACCGATACCGACCGGGGGCGTGTAGGTGGCATCGGGGTTGAGCCGCGTGCGTTGCGTCGCGACGAACGTGTGGGATGTGATGCCGCCAGCAGGGCGTTCACGGAGCAGCATCTGCCGGAAGGTCCGGACGGACATGAAGAAGGGGCCTCTCAGCGCACGGAGCGTGTCGCTCCGACGAGGTCGCGGTCAGTTCGCCGATGACGGACTCCACTGACGGACTCCACGCTGGCGCCGTGCGCCACCCGCAGCCCTTCGACATCAAGAGTGCGCCGGATCATCGACGCCATCATGACGGGATCGAAGCCGCGCACTTCACCGCTGGCGCTGCCCTTCCTCGAACAGCGCCCAAACGTCGGACAGGGACACCGCCACACGTTCGTCATAGGCGTCTGCGGCGGTCGTCGCGCGGTGAGCGACGACAGCGACCAGAGCACGGGTCTCAAGTGGCCGCCTGGCGCAGTAGAGAAGGAAGCCGCGGACATAGGACGCAAACCGGTCCAGCACACTGCCAGGACCACGCAGGACGGCGGCGAGTTCCGGTCCAAGAGTCCCCACCACGCGAGCGACGACGGCGTCCACGATCTCGTCGCAGCTCTCGAAGTTGCCGCATAGACGTCCCCACCGAACCGCGAGACGTTCGCTCGATCAGCCGGCCATCCGACGATCGGCCGCCGGAAGCCACCAACCCGGATACGGCCCAGCGACCGGTGCCACCTGTCAGCCGGCGCGGAGGGCCTGGAGGCATATATCGTCCGGTGAAATGAAGAAGGGCCCCGCCGTGTCGGCGGGGCCCTTCCTGCAATATATGTCCGGCGGCGTCCTACTCTCCCACACGGTCTCCCATGCAGTACCATCGGCGCTGAAGGGCTTAACTTCCGGGTTCG